>CAIOIN010000031.1 GCA_903858385.1 uncultured Microcaldota archaeon
ATCAAAAACACAACTCACCGCACAGCCGTAAGGCTTAGTACAGTGGGTGACGCCTGCTCACCGCTAGTACGCGAAACCCCGTTTCAACGGGCCTAAGCGCTAGCAAAGAGCGGGAGTAACTCTGACTCTCTTGAGGTAGCGTAATACCTCGTCACTTAATAGGTGACTTGCATGAAGGGCGTAATGATCGTTCCACTGTCCCAACATTAGATCCGGTGAACTTACTACGCGGTGAATATGCCGCGATCTCTCAGTGGGAAAAGAAGACTCTATGAATCTTTACTACAGCCTGTAGTTGTTGTGAAATGGGTTATGCATAGTGTAAGTGGGAGCGTAGACGCATGGGCTTAGGCCCATGCTGAGCGACGATGTAACACCACTCTTAACCTGTTTTTCAGCTCACTTGAAAAAGGACATCTGCAGGTGGGTAGTTATACTGGACGGTTGCTTTCGATAATGAAACGAAAGTGACCAATGCTCTGCTTATGTGGCTTGGAAAACCACAGTTAAGCATAAAGGCAAATGCAGGGCTGACTGTATTCTGAAAAGCGTGGAATGCAGACTCGAAAGAGGGGCTTAACGAACTTTGGCAGCCCTTTTAATGGGGCTCCAAGCTGTCAAACAAGTTACTCTAGAAGTAATCGATTCGTCGCCGGCGAGAGTTCCCATCGACCCGGCGGTTTGACCCACCGATATGGACCCATGTTATCCCGGCCGTGCATAAGCGGCCAAAGGTTGGGCTGTTCGCCCATTAAAAACGTACGCGAGTTGCGTTCAGTCCGTCGTGAGACAGGACGGTATCATCTACTGGGAGTGTTAGTGTCAGAGGATAAGATCCCCCTAATACGAGAGGAACAGGGGATCGGCGCCTCTAGTGTACCGGTTGTGTTCGCATTGCCGGGTAGCCACGCGCCAAAAGGATAAGCCCTGAAAGCATCTAAGGGCGAAGCCACACCCGAAACTAGACACTGGGGCGGCCGCAATAGACGGCTTTGATAGGAAGGGCGCATAGATGGAGAGCGCAAGCGATCCATGAACGTACCTTTACTAAAGTCCAACATGCAAGCTTTTCTCCTCATCTTTTTTGATGAGTTTCCGCTACTCAGCGGACAGCATCGACGTTTCCACCTGCCAAATCCTCGGAATCGTCAATTGGCAAACACGATAAAAAGCCATATATATCTAGAAAAAACGAGTGTAGCCTAGTGATCTGACGGCCGAGAGAAACATGTCCTTTGAAGACGTGCGCACAGCCTTTGCGCAGATAGCCGCAAAGGCCGGCGTGAACCAAGCCGCAGCGGAAACGTGCCGGGCGCTGACGGCCTATGGCGGGTACGAGAAACTGGTGTCCGACATAACCAGCATATTCAACATATCCAACACGTTCGAGAATTACAGCACCTACATCAGGGATATCTACGAGAGAGACATGCCAGTCGAAGAGCGTTTCAAGGATGCCGCGATGGAAACCGCGCTCGAGCTCCGGAGACTCGAGTACGCAGGAGCCGCGTCCGAACTGATCTCGGCTTTCAACATACCGGAGCATGTCCTTGCGGAAAAGGAGGTCACGGTCGCGAAACGCACCATGATGGAGCGAACGGA
Source organism: uncultured Microcaldota archaeon (assembly GCA_903858385.1). Classification (GTDB taxonomy): domain Archaea; phylum Micrarchaeota; class Micrarchaeia; order Micrarchaeales; family Micrarchaeaceae; genus CAIOIN01. Next base: position 1,603 of record CAIOIN010000031.1, read on the forward strand.
CATAACGCACTACTTCAATACGATAGAACGCGGAAAGAACATCGAATTGCAGAAATACGGGGTGTGGATGAACACATGGATCAAAACGTTTTCAGAGCAGCTTCCTCTGCTGCGCGCTCCTGCCTACGATGAATTGCATGCGGCAAGGCAGCTCGTGTTCGAAGCGGTCCGCGCGTATCTCCGCAAGAAGATGGAAGGCGACGGACCGACCATGTGAACGCCAGTTTTAAATAGCCAAAAAACATAATCCAAACATGCAAACGCGAGTTTTAGTAGTCTACGACACGAAATACGGCAACACGGAAGAGATTGCCGAAGCCATGGGCGATGCCGTCCTCGGGAAGGTGTTTCGAGTCGACGACACAAAGCATCTCAACCTCAGCAGATTCGATCTCATAATAATCGGTTCGCCAACCTGGGGCGGCAGGCCAACGAAGCCCATCCAAGAATTCATGGATCGGATCCCGGAAGACGTCGTCAAGAGCAGCCTCATGGCCGCATTCGATACGAGGATGCTGAACGAGCGCAACGGCTTTTTCGCGAAATTATTGATAAAAATATTCGGCTATGCCTCTTACCGAATTGCCAACAGCCTGCAGAAAAAAGGCTGCCACATGGCAAGCGCGCCTGCGGGATTCATTGTAACCGGGTATAAAGGGCCCCTAAAAGACGGGGAAATGGTGCGTGCCGCCAAGTGGGCGAAGTCGCTGATAAAAGAGTGATTGTCGCTTACAAGATCCCGCCACTGGGCAATCTATAAATATCTCGGATTTCAAGAGAGTATCATGTCCTACAAGAGCATAGTGCTTTCGGGGAATCCCGGAGCCGGGAAATCCGCTCTGGCCGAAGCGCTATCAAAAGAGTATCACATGTCAATCTTCTCAATCGGCAAGATGTGGAGGAAAAAATACGAGGAGACCCATCCATTGAAGGACATCTCGTTCGCTGATTACTGGAAGGCAACGAACATGGCTGACAACAGGAATGTCAACGAGGTAGCGAAAATCGTATTCGAGCATGGCAATGTGATAGGCGAGCTCAGGTACACCCACAATCTCGATAAATCATTATGCCTGCTCGTGTTCTTGACCGCCGATCTAGACATACGCGCATCAAGGTCCGCAGGCAGGGCGGAGCACAAGGGCATGTCAATATCCGAGATAGCGAAAGTCCTGAAGGCGCGCGAAAATGAAGAAGTGACCAGAGCTCACGAGCTCTATGGCAAGGACTACGACTACCGCGACCCTAGAAATTATCACCTGGTCCTGGACTCCGGCAAGCTCTCAATAGCCCAGGAAGTCGCCGAGATAAACGCGCTGATGAGAAAATAGCGATTTCTGATGATGCGATGATCGAACAGCTGTCGAAGATAAGATCAGAAGACCTGATCGTAAAAGAGGCAAGTCCAAAAGAGGGCATTGCAAAGCTCTTCGACCGCATGGACCAGCTGAACAAGACAAAAGGCAACACCATCCAAGCATTCGATTACGATGGCGTCATAAACAAAACGCATCTTCTCGCGGCCTACATCAATGCGCTGATGGCGTTCGGCAGCCATTCAAACAAGGCAAAAAGCGCTTCGATGGAGATGCTGCTCTTCGCCGCGATGACCGATCAGATAGGCACGGCCATCGAAACGGTCGGCGCAAAGGAAAATTCAAAGATCCTGATGTTCGCAAACAGCGAAAAAGGCTTCGACGGCATGCGAGACCTGTTAAAAGAGATTAAAGAGTTCAGGCCGAGCGCGCAGCACACTGCCCAAGCCCTAAAGAAGTTCGGGATTAAAAACACGGAAGATGCGGACAGGCTGGTGCTGCAAAAGATGGCGATGTCAAGGCTGAAGTCATAAACCGCCCCTCAAACTCTACTTTTGCGGTAAGGGCATATATCAACAAATTCTTGACATATCCAACAATATATGCTTCAAAAGGGAGATTATTTAAACGTAATGCATCATAACTATAACGATGGAGCACATAGTCATACGGGTTCTCGAGAAGCCGGATTTCAACGACCCCGAGAAGCTCATAAAGTGGTTCGTCAGCGTCCTCGGCCTTTCAGGGGAGGGCGAGATAGACAGCATCGGAGAACAGATACTGAGCGAGTTCGCCAAGGCGGCATACCTGGACAAGGGGCTCTCGAGCTCGGAGCTCAAGCTCGACACGAATCTGGCAAGGAGCACCGTCATATACCACCTGAACCGGTTCATAGACTCCGGGTTGCTGGTGAAGAAGGGCAGGAAGTACCACCTAAGGGCAAGCGAGATGTCCAAGGCCATAGAGGAGATAGAATACGACATAGACCGCGAGCTCAGCAGGATGCTCGACACGGCGAAGCAGTTCGACAAGCTCATGTCGATACAGATGAAGAAAAAGAAGTGATAACGTGTCTGATGCTAAACAAGATAACGGCAAGCAGGAGAAAGTCGCCAATCCGAAAGAGAGCGCGCAGCAAAAAGAAGAGGCCAAGCAAGCAGTTCCGCAGGAAAACAAGGACAAGGACATGAAGGAGCAGCTGCTCAGGCTTGCGGCGGAATTCGACAACTACAAGAAGAGGACGAAGAACGACGTCGACAACGCGAAGAGCGCCGGCAAAGCGGAGCTCGTGAAGGGCTTCCTGCCGATACTGGACGAATTCGAGCTCGCCATGATAGTCGTGAACAAGGCTTCCGACAAAACCGTCGCAAGGGGCATTGAGATGCTGTACTCAAATTTCACGGACATGCTGAAGAAAGAGGGACTCGAGGAGGTGTCATGCAAGGGGGTATTCGATCCCTACAGGCACGAGATAATGATGACAAGGGAGAGCAAGGAAAAGGAGGGCACGATACTCGATGTGGTCAAGAAAGGCTACCTCTTCGACAAGGCGCTGCTCAGGCCCGCTTCGGTGATCGTGGCAAAGGCCCCGGCCATGGCGGCGAGCGCCGATACCGACAGAAATGATACTAAAACAAAGTGATAACATGAAAATAATAGGAATAGATCTTGGAACGTCCAATTCAGCAGCAGCAGTCCTGGAAGGAGGCAGACCGGTCATAATACCGAGCACCGAAGGCATATCACTCTACGGCAAGGCATTCCCGAGCTACGTCGCGTTCACGAAGGACGGGCAGAAGCTCGTCGGAGAGCCCGCAAGGCGTCAGGCAGTCGCGAACCCGGAAGGCACGGTAACCGCCTTCAAGAGGAAGATGGGCACCGGGTTCACCTACAAGATATACGGCAAGGATTACAAGCCCCAAGAACTGTCTGCGATACTTCTGCAGAAGATAAAGCACGATGCGGAGGCCTTCCTGGGCGAAGAGGTAAAGAAGGCAGTCATAACAGTTCCAGCATATTTCAACGACAACCAGAGGCAGGCAACGAAAGATGCCGGTGAGATAGCTGGTCTGGAGGTGGTAAGGCTGGTCAACGAGCCGACGGCCGCAAGCCTGGCCTACGGCGTAGACAAAGCAGGGAAAGAGATGAAGATACTCGTCTACGACCTTGGCGGAGGCACTCTCGACGTAACAATCATGGAGTTCGGCAAAGGCGTATTCGAAGTGAAGTCAACAAGCGGAGACACGCAGCTCGGAGGAACCGATATGGACAACACCATAGTCGATTTCCTTGTCGGAGAGGTGAAAAACACGCTGAACACCGATGTTACAAAGAGCCCACAGGCCATGCAGAGGCTCAGGGAGGCCGGGGAGAGGGCGAAGATAGAACTTTCGACGACCCTATCAACGGAGATAAACCTGCCGTTCCTGTCACAGGACAGCAAAGGCAGCCCGATAAACTTCACATACACATTCACAAGGGCGAAGCTGGAGAGCCTTGTGGTCAAGACCATAGAAAGGTCTGCAAAGCCGGTCATGCAGGCGCTCAAGGATGCGAAGCTTGAACCGAGCGGTCTCGACAAGATAGTCCTTGTGGGTGGACCTACGCGCATGCCCATAGTGCAGCGCTATGTGGAGCAATTGCTGGGGAAGAAGGCCGAGCGGGGCGTTGACCCCATGGAGTGCGTTGCGCTCGGGGCAGCGATACAGGCGGGAGTGCTGACCGGAGAGGTGAAGGACATAGTCCTTCTGGACGTTACGCCATTGTCGCTGAGCATAGAGACGATGGGCGGAATATCGACGCGGCTGATCGAAAGGAACACGACGATACCGACAAAGAAGTCACAGATATTCACCACTGCAGAGGATAGCCAGACGAGCGTCGACATCCACATTCTGCAGGGAGAAAGGACAATGGCGAAGGACAACGTCGACCTGGGCAAGTTCACGCTCACCGGAATACCGCCGGCTAGGAGAGGGCAACCGCAGGTAGAGGTGACTTTCGACATAGATTCCAACGGAATACTGCACGTCATGGCAAAGGACACGAAGACGGGGAAGTCGCAGGGCATGGACATAATCGCTCCGAACAAGATGAACAAGGACGACATAGAAAGGAAGATGGAGGACGCGAAGAAGTACGAAGAAGATGACAAGAAGCTCAGGGACCAGATAGAAACGAAGAACTCCGCGGAATCCATGATCTATACGACCGAAAGCACATTGGAGGAATACAAGGACAAGGTGCCGAAGGATGTCGTTGACAAGATCAACGAGGCGAAGACCGCGCTCCAGGATGCCCTAAAGGGCGAAGACTCCGATGCGATAAAGGAGAAGAGCGAAGCGCTGAAGAAGGCCCTGGAAGAGATAGGCGCCAGCATATACAAGGGCGGCACCACCAGCGCCGGGCCCGGAACCGACGGTTCACAGGGGCCTGACGACGGGGCAGGGCCGACTGACGGCAGCGCCACAGACGCCGACTTCAAGGTCGAGAAATAACCGATAACATGCCAGAGGATTACTACAAAGTGCTCGGTGTCAGCAAGACCGCTAGCGAAACCGATATAAAAAACGCATACCGCGCTCTTGCGCTCAAACTGCACCCTGACGTCAACAAGAGCAAGGAGGCGGAGGAGAAGTTCAAAAAAATCAATGAAGCATACGCGGTTCTCGGCGATACGGAGAAGCGCCAGCAGTACGATTCCTACGGTCCGGACGTGTTCAACCAGAGGTACACCCAAGAGGACATATTCCGCGGCGCCAACTTCAACGATTTCAACGACCTGTTCAAGAGCATGGGTATCAACTTCGGATCCGATAACGACATATTCGGCCAGATGTTCGGCTTCACCCCGCAGAGGAGCGCAGACGTAGGCAACGACATACTAGCGAGAGTGGGCGTCACGCTCCAAGAGGCAGCGCACGGTGCGACAAAGACGCTCGGGGTAAGGCACATCAAGGCTTGCGACAGGTGCGATGGCAAAGGGTACGAACCCGGGACAAAGATGATCCGGTGCGACAAATGCAACGGCAACGGCCAGATCAGGGAGAGCAGAAGGACGCCGTTCGGCATAATGCAGACAATAGGCACCTGTCCGGCATGCGGCGGCGCCGGAAAGACGTTCGAAAAGGCCTGCAAGGCATGCGGCGGAAGGGGAGCGACGCAGGCGGAAGACAAAGTCAACGTCACGATACCAAAAGGCGTCAGCACCGGGATGCGCCTCAGGCTAGCTGGCATGGGCGATTACGGGAAGGACAGGCATGGCGACCTCTACATGGACATAAACGTGCAGGCCGACCGGAGATTCACAAGAGACGGGGACGATGTTCACGCCGACCTTCACATACCGCTGCAGACCGCGCTACTGGGGGGCAAGGCCGCTGCGCCGACCATAGACGGCGAGAAGAACATTGACATAGGCGAGGGCACGCAGAACAACAGCAAGGTGGTGCTGAAAGAACAGGGTATACCCCACTTCAACAGGAGCGGCGCAGGCGACGAGATACTCAACATAATAGTCGATCTTCCGAAGCACCTGAGCAGGGAGCAGAAGGAATTGGTAAAGAAGTTTTCGGAGCCCGACGGCACCGGAAAAAGCAAGTTCTGGATGTTCTAGCCCATCCAAGAAGAAGTACTAAGCCTACTTGAGCCTTATCGAATCGAGGTTCATCGGCGCCCTTGCGTCGCAGTGCAGCGCCCTTCCCAATGCCCTTGCGAGGTCTTCGCACTTAGATTCCTCGCCGTGCATCGTGAACACCGTTCTCGGCCTCGGCCGCATGTTCTCCGCGAAGCTCATCAACTGGCGCCTGTCGCTGTGGCCGGAGAAGCCCTCTATCGTCTGCACGCTCATGTTGACCTTTATCGGCACCAGCTTGCCGTTCTCGTCCGGAAGTGGTACTTCCTTCAGGCCGTTCTGTATCCTCCTGCCCAATGAGCTTGCGCTGTTGTAGCCTACGAATATCATCGTGTTGTTCGGGTTCTCGGCAAGCATCTTGAAGTACTCTATGCTTGCGCCGCCATTCATCATCGCGCCGCTCGCGAGTATGACTGCAGGGCCTTTTTCCATTATGCTCTGCCGTTCTCCTTTTATCACTTCGAAGATCTCGCTCTCGAATGGAGATCTGTTGTTGAGTATCCTGTTCTTCAGGCTGTCCTTGAGATATTCCGGATAAGCGGTGTGTATCGCGCTCGCTTCCAGTATCATGCCATCGAGGTAGACCGGGACGTTGAGCTTGTACTGCTCTTGGGTGGTCATGTAATTTTCGAGCACCATCTGCAGCTCCTGGCTCCTGCCCACGGAGAAGACAGGGATGAGCACCTTGCCGTTGTTGTTCACGGTGCGCTTTATCGTCTCCATGAGGTCGTGCTCCGCGTCGTTCCTGTTCCTCGTTATATCGTTCGGGCCTCCGTAAGTGCTCTCTATGAAAAGCGCGTCGACTCTCGGGAACCTGATGTTCGCGGGATCGTAAAGCCTTGTGAAACCGTACTTCATGTCGCCCGTGTGGACTATGTTGTACATGCCCTCGCCAACGTGCAGATGGACTGTCGCGCTTCCGAGTATGTGCCCGGCATTGTGGTATGTGAGCTTGAGCTCATCGGTGATGTTCGTGACCTCGCCGTAGTCCCTCGTGACCATGTGCATCAGCATCTTCCGTACGTCTTTGTCGCCGTACAGCGGCGTGCCTCCGCTCCTCTGCACCAGCTTCAGATAATCGTTCAGCAGCAAAGCCGCCAGCTCCCTGGTGGGGGGCGTGCAGTAAACCGGTCCTTCGTAACCATATTTGAACAGGTATGGCACGAATCCGATGTGATCCATGTGCGCGTGCGTCAATACGACCGCATCAAGCTCGTTTATCGAAAGGTTGGCGCTGTCAAGGTACGGGAACGCCCTGTTCTCCGTCTGCCCCCCGACCTCCAATTCCTTCACCGTAGGCTCGGGGCTTACGCCGCAGTCTATTATTATCTTCGAATTGGGCGTTTCCAGCAGCAGGCTGCTCCTTCCCACTTCCCTGTAGCCTCCAAGCGCCGTGGCCTTGAGCCATTCGCTCTTGGGTATTACAGTGTTTATCTTGTTGCCTATGTTCATCAGGAACTTCTTCCTGAACTCGGATTCGTTGAACATCAGCTGCCTCACTCCTGAAATGACCTCGCTGTTCATCGTCGGCGTCCTCAGCACCTTCGGCGTCCAGTTCGTCTGTATCGCTATGCTCTTCAGGGTGGACCCGCCCTTGCCTATGACCAGGCCCGGCTTCAATGCTTCAATATAAACTTCCGAGAATTCGGGGACGAACCGTATGCCGTTCTCCTTTATCACGGCCTCCTTCGGCACTATCTGCTCTATTATCTCCTTCGCCTTCTCCGGCTGC
>CAIOIN010000032.1 GCA_903858385.1 uncultured Microcaldota archaeon
TGGATACTCCGGTCGAAGATACACCGGGCAACTGTGACCGAAGCGGACGTTAACTACACGGGCAGCATCGGCATAGACGAAGCGCTGATCGAGAAGGCCGGATTCCTGCCTGGCGAGAAGGTGCTTGTCACCGACCAGACCAACGGGGAAAGGCTGGAGACCTACATAATACCAGAGAAAAAGAATTCCGGGATAATATGCATGAACGGCCCGTCTGCGCTGCTCATGAAAAAGGGCGACATCGTGATAATCATGGGATTCGAGCTCTCGGAGACCACGATCAAGGCGCAGAAGGTGCTCGTCGACAAGGACAACCGGTTTTTGAGATACCTGTAAGCTACTTGCCCTCTATCCTGTTGAATGCAAAATCAGCGATGAGCACAAGCACCACTGCGCTTGCAAGTACTACCAGAAGATCCATATAAACCGGGTAGGCGCTGACCCCTATCAAGGCGCCCCGCATGCCATCAACGCCATAGCGCAGCGGATCTATTGCAGAGACAAACTTCATCCACTCCGGCGCGTTCGTCAACGGGAACAGGGCACCGGAAAGGAAGAACAGGGGCATGACAAGGAAATTTATTATCACCTGGAAGCCCTCCACGTTATCTACAGTCGAGGCAATTATCAGTCCTATCGAGACAAAGGCGCAGGGTATCAGGAGCATGAAGGCCACGGCCTCCATCAGCCCGATCACGCTCAGATCGCTGAAAGGCAATATGTTGAAAATGACTTCGACAACCAGTATCACCACCGCGGTGATCAACGACACCGTCGCGCTTCCGGCTATCTTCCCGAGCACTATGCCCACCCTTGAGACCGGAGCTATCAGCATCTCCTTGAGGAACCCGAACTGCCTGTCCCATATGACGTTGACCCCGGAGAATATCGAGCTGAACAGCAAAGTCATGCCTATTATGCCCGGAGCCATGAACGTGAGATAGGAAACACCCCCAGAGAGAACGAAGGCGGAGCTGAAACCGACTCCGGCTATCGCAAGCCATATGAACGGCTGGCCCCCTGATCCGACAATCCTTGATTTTGACTTCAAGAACCTTATCGTCTCCCTGAGCCATACCGTGTATATAGTTTCAAGAAAGTTCGCCATGCTTATCTCCTTCCCCTGAACCTGAAGTTGCGCTTGAGCTGGTCCGTGTCGCTCGCGCCCTCCTCCCTGATCTCCTTCCCTGTCAAGCTTATGAAGACATCCTCAAGAGTCGGCCTCTTCAGCGTGGTGTACGCAACCTCTATCCCTGCCTTCTGCGCTATGCCTATTATCTTCGGTATGGCCTCGCTGCCGTTCTTCGTGGTTACCTCTATGCTGTCGCCGCGCTCCTTCACCGAGACCGTGAACTTGCCCTTCCTGATCAGCTCTGCCAGTCTGCCCGGCGCGTCCGAGCCTATCCTTATTATGTCGCCCCCAAGAGAATCTTTCAGCCTCTCCGGAGTGTCAAGCTTTATTATCCTGCCATGGTCTATGATTGCGACCCTGCTGCACAGCTCGTCAGCTTCCTCTATGTAGTGGGTCGTCAGCATTATGGTCAGTTTGGTCTCCTTGTTGAGCTTCTGCACATAGTCCCAGATCTTCCTTCTCGTCTGCGGATCAAGCCCGATGGTCGGTTCGTCGAGGAAGAGCACCTTCGGGTTGTGTATGAACCCTCTCGCTATCTCCAGCCTCCTTTTCATGCCGCCGGAATAGGTCTTGACCTGCTTGTTGGCTTTGTCCTCGAGTTCCACCAGCTTCAGCACCTTCGCTATCGCATCCTTCTTCTCCTTGCCCTTCACGCCGTATAGCCTCGCGTGGAAGTCCAGGTTCTCCATCCCCGTGAGCTCGTCGTCGAGGCTGGGATCCTGGAACACTATGCCTATCAATTTCCTGACTGCGTCCTTTTCCTTCCCGACATCCTTGCCATTTATCGTCGCAGAGCCCGAAGTGATGCCTATTATCGTCGACAGCATCGATATGGTGGTGGTCTTGCCGGCGCCGTTCGGGCCCAGCAGGCCGAATATCTCACCCTCCTTGACCTTGAACGAGACCTTGTCTACTGCGGTGAAGTTGCCAAACCTTCTAGAGAGGGCGTTGGCGATTATCGAATACTTCCCAGTGAAGTCCTCCATGATGGTATTATAAAACAGGCATCTAATAACTTTTCGCAGGAAAATGAAGAAGAGCAAAAACCGAATGAGCGCATGAGGAAAAAACCCGATAAGTACCGCCGCATCTGCATGGCCGCGCTGGTTCTTGTGCTCGCGCTCGGCTCTTTCCTGAGCCTCGCTTTCTTCTACGGCCCGAGCCCCATAAACGGCGCGGACAACTACCTCTATTCGGACTTTGCGCACAGGCTGTCGCAGGGCAATCTGAGGGCTGTTGCCGATTCGGGGGTTCTTGCGCAGCAGTACATACTCATCGCGGGCATAGCCGCATTCTACACATTGTTGGGTCCTAGCAGGCTCTCATCATCGCTGTTTGGCGTCATGTGTTTCCTGCTCACGTTGATTGCCTTATACCTGATGGGTACGAAGCTGTACGGCCGGAGGGCCGGACTTCTGTCCGCGTTCTTCTACGCGTTCAACCCCATAGCCGTCATAAACAGCTCCTACGTCGGCGACAACGGACCGATGGCGCTGCTCGTCTCGCTGTGCATCATGTTCGCTGTATTTGCAATCAAGGAAGACAAAACGGGAAAGAGGCACCTCTACTACGCGCTGTCCGGATTCTTCTCGCTGATTGGGATTCTTGTCACCTCTCAATCGATACTGATACTGCCGGTTGCCGGAATAATCGTCCTCTTCTATGCGATCAAGGACAGGGACAAGAAGGCCCTGATCAATGTCGGATTCTTCGCCGTCGGCATCGCCATGGCGCTGTCTGTAATAATGCTTCTGGGCATGTACGCACACAATGACCCGCTCTACATACTCACTCTTAACTCGCGCATATACTCCAGCCTGCCCGGTGCGCTGCCCCAATTCAACAACTACGTCGGATGGCTCTTCCCGTCGCTGCCGCAGAACCTGAACAACCTCTTCAATGTGCACGCCATACAATATGGCGCAAACCAGTCCGATGGGCTCTTCGGCTATTTTGCTGCCATCGGCCTGCTGTACCTCATCGTTCAGAGAGACAGGCGCGTGCTGGTCCCTGTGCTATGGTTCGCCTTCACCTTCCTGTATCTCGGGCTGGGCACGCTGAGCTTCAGCCGCTACATACCGATAGGCTTGGCATACCCGCGCCTCATGCTGATCTTCATACCTGCGATGGCCCTGATCATGGGTTTTGCTGCCTCGAACGTATTGGCGTTCAAGAAAGCCGGACCGCTCAATTACCTCTCAATAGTCTTGCTCGTTGCAATGATTTCATTCCTGTTCCTGAACTCGCTGCTGATAATACGCTACATAGACCTCTCGCAGTACGCCTACATAGAACCGCTGCTCCAGATATCGAAATTCATCGGTACCCTTCCGGCCAACGCTACGATATACTCGCCGGCCATACCGCTGTCGCTGTACACCCATTACAGATATTCCATCATGGGCATGCCAGCGATAAACGCGAACTGCAGCCTGATGCGAAGCGATAGCTACGTCGTAATGGATCCAAATGCAAGCGTCGAAAGCGCGTGCAATCTTCAAAAGCTGTTCGCGCCGCAACCCCAGACAGAGCTCGCCCAATACGACCTGTTCAAGTACAGCTCTTTCGGGGTCTATGACGGCGTTGCCTTATACCACCACGGCTAACGACAAGTTTAAAATACTAAAATCAGTAGCATTAACGTGGCTACGGTGGAATCTGCGATCAAACTGGCGGGCCTGGGCATGTCCGCACTGAAGAGCAACTTCTCGAGGCTGCAGCATCCGTACAAGCTGAATTTTGCGATAACCTACAAATGCCAATCAAGATGCGAGACCTGCAGCATATGGAAGCAGAAGCCCGGCAAGGAATTGACTTTAGACGAGATAACCGAGTTCGCGAAGAAGAATAATTATTTCAAGTGGGTGGGCCTGACCGGCGGCGAGCCCTTCCTGAGGAGCGACCTGGTAGAGATAGTCGAGGCGTTCAGGAGCTATTCGAAGGGATTGTACATGGTGGCGATGCCGACCAACTCGCTATCCAACGGCGAGATGATCACAAAGAAGGTTGAGCGCATGCTTGAAATGGGCATGCCGCGCGTCATAATGACGCTGAGCCTGGACGGCTACCGCGACCTGCATGACCGGATAAGGGGCACCAAGGGCAACTTCGACCGAGTGATGGACCTTGCAAGGCGTCTGCATGAGCTGCAAGGGCAATACAACGGGCTCTCCTTCCTCTTCGGCTATACCATGAGCAAGTTCAATCAGGGCGCGCTGGAGCGGACCTACATGGCGGTGAAGGACGAGCTCGATTGGGCGACCTACAACGACTTCCACGTGAACCTCGGCCAGGTCTCAGGCATCTACTACGGCAACAAGGGCATAGACA
>CAIOIN010000033.1 GCA_903858385.1 uncultured Microcaldota archaeon
ACGAGCTAAGCGATGTTAGCATCAAAGATATCGCTAAGCAAAGCTTTCTTGTTCTTGACTTGGAGGCAACCGGATTGAGCACGACAGATGATTGCATCACGCAATTCGCCTGCGTGCCGCTCGTGGACGGCAAAATCCAGTCTGGTAAAGCATTCTCTTCATTCATAAAGTCGCCTAAGGCCATCCCAAAAAAGATAGAGAAACTGACTGGGATAGGCACCAAGGACGTTTCCAAGGCGCCGCAGTTCAAAGAGGTCATAACCAAGATGCTGCATGAATACAATGATTACATCTGGACCGCGCAGTGCGGTTTCGAGTTTGATTTTCCGATCATCGAGAGCCTCTGCAAGAATGATGGCATAGGATTCACGCCGAAAACGATGGACACGAAAGTGCTTTTTGCGTTCCTGAACCCGAAGTCCGATGAAACTTTTTCGACCGATTTTCTGAAGGATCATTTCCAGATAGATTCGTCAGGCCTGAAAAGGCATACTGCACTTGGGGATGCACTGCTGACCGCAAAGATACTGCAGAAGATAATTGGCGTATACAAAGAGAAGGGCGTGAAGGACCTTAAAATTGACGACGCACTCTCGATACGGAAGTTCATACCGAAGGCGTTGTGAGGTTTTTGCTTTGACAATGGTGGAATGATATGGAAGAAAAAACAGGCTACATGAAGGTGTCCTCTTACGAGGGCAAGATGGGCGAGGTGAAGAAGGTGCTCCTGCTGTATTCGGGAGGCTTGGACACGTCGGTCATATTGAAGTGGATACAGGACAAGTACAAGGCGAAGGTCGTCACGCTGACCTTCGACCTTGGGCAGCAGCACGATGACATAGAAAAGATAAAACAGAAGGCCCTGAAGTTCGGGGCGGTGAAGGCGATAGCGCTGGACGTGAAGGATGAATTCGCCGATGAGATACTTGCAAAGGGCATAAAAGCCAACGCGCACTACCAGGGCGATTACCACCTCTCGACGCCGATGGGGCGGGCCATGATGGCAAAGAAGACTGTAGAGATAGCAAAGCAGGAGGGCGCTGACACTGTGGCGCACGGCTGCACCGGCAAGGGCAACGATCAGGTAAGGATAGAGAGCTACATACTGGCGCATGACCCGAAGATGCAGATAATAGCGCCAGTACGCGAGTGGGGCATGGACCGCAATGAGGAGATAGCCTATGCTGAGAAGTACGGCATACCCGTACCCGTCAAAAAGGATTTTCCGTACTCGGTTGATGATAACATGTGGGGAATGACCTGGGAGGGAGGGGAGATAGAGGAGCCGGACAAGATACCGCAGATAGAGAAGTTTCTCACGACCTACACTCTCGCGAAGAACGCTCCGGAGCAGGAGGGCCTGATCAAGCTCAAGTTTGAGAAGGGCGTGCCGGTAGGGTTGAACGGGAAGAAGATGAAGCTTTCGTCGCTGATAATGGCGCTGAATGGAATGGCCGGCAAGCACGGTGTGGGAGTCGTCCATCTGTTAGAAGACCGGATTATAGGCGTGAAGAGTCGTGGCGTTTATGAGATGCCGGCCGCGCATGTGATAATCGAGGCGCACAAGGCCTTGGAGAAGTACGTGAGCACGAAGACGCTTAACGAGCTGAAGTCGACAATGGACGTTAAGTGGGGCTACCTCTGCTACGGCTCGATGTGGTACGACCCGGCGATGGACGCGATAAACGCCTTCAACGACAAGGTCAACGCGAAGGTCAGCGGGGAGGTGACGGTGCGGCTCTTCAAGGGCAGCGCAACGGTAGTGGCCATGAAATCACCCTACGGGCTCGGTTTCTCATCATTCAACAACTCCGCAGGCTATGATTTCAATGTGAACACCAGTCCGGGATTCATCGAGGTGTACTCGCTGCAGATGCGGCTGGCCAAGCAGTTGGAGAAAGCGCAGGAGAAGAAGCACGGAAGTGGCGTTAAAGGCAAGAAGGACTTTGTAGAGCTTGGGTGAAAGGATGAAATTGTGGGAAAAAGGGTATATGATAGACAAGGAGATAGAGGATTACGTAGCCGGAAACGGCTACATCCTCGATATTGCGCTCGTGAAATACGACTGCATCGCATCGATAGCGCACGCCAAGATGCTCGGCAAGATAGGCATACTCAACAAGAAGGAGGTCGACGCTCTGGTTAAGGGGCTCGACGAGATAATAGAGCTCGACAAGAAGGGCAAGTTCGCAATAACGAAGGAGCAGGAGGACTGCCACACCGCGATAGAGAACTACCTCACAAAGAAACTTGGCGCGCCGGGCAAGAAGATACACACCGCGCGGTCAAGGAACGACCAGGTGCAGGCTGCGCTGCGCCTTTATTACAAGGATGAACTGAAGAAGTCGAAGGCTCTGGTGAAGGACCTGGTTGCTTCGCTGAAGGCGTTCAGCGGCAAGTACGGCAGCGTGGAGATTCCAGGGTACACCCACACAAGGAAGGCGATGCCGTCATCGATGACGGTCTGCAC
>CAIOIN010000034.1 GCA_903858385.1 uncultured Microcaldota archaeon
GCACTATTTCATCGTCCATGAAACCACTTCAACATATGTGTTTTTACTACGGACTCAAACCTTTTAAGCTTTGCATACCACAATAATATCCGTAAAGCCGGAACACTGTGGTGGGTACATCTCAAAGGTATACAAATCAAAGGATAGCAGCAGGCTGGTCGTCTTCATACCCTCTGATGTCGTGGGCGAGCTCGGCATCAAGGACGGCGACGACGTCGATTTCTTCAAGTTCTCCGGGAAGAGCTTCCTGTTCGCGAAGAAGAACGACATAGTGGATCTGCTGACGAAGCTCCAGACCACCGGGCCTTCGGTCCCGGCGCAGCAACAAAGCGCGGGCATCACGGTCGATTCGAAAGAACTTGCGATACTGCAGAAGCTCGACACGCTCAGGTACAACGACCGGACAAAGGACAAGGTCAATGCGATGCTCTCTCCTGACGAGCGGCAGACCTTGCAGCTGTTGCTCAAGAAGAAATTCGTCAGCCTGTTCAAGAAGGCGAGCGAACAGGAATTCAAGTACGGCATAGCGAAGAACATCTACGACATGTTCCTATACGGCAAGCGCCAGAAGACTGGAGGCGTTCAGCCGTCCGCGGTCATGCCTGCATCAAGCTCCAAGCCGATCGAGCCCCCGGTCCGGCAGAAGCAGTGGGAACAGAAATTGGGGGGAAGCAGCGCATACACCAGCCTACTGGAGACGAAGGGATTCGTCGTCCTGCAGAACGAGGCCGACGCATCGAGCCTCTCAGCGGCGTTAGAGGACAGCATAAGGCGCGGCCTTGTGCTCGGAACCAGGGCATTCAACAAGAAATTCTACATCGCCACAAGGAACTTCATAAACCAGAACGCGCCGAAGATAATGGGCGCACTTGGCGACAAGGGCAGGGACGTCGAGGGGCTTTCGAAAGACACAGGGGTGGAGGAGGACGGCATAAGAGCCATACTCTACATAATGTCAGAGAGCGGCGACGTGACCGAAGTGAGGAGGGACATCTTCAAGCTGGCCTGATCCTAATCATCAAGCGGAGAACGCTATGTGGTCCAGCACGAGCACTATCACTGTGAATAGGACGATGAACGCGAGCATGAGCTTCGGATTTATCTTCGGGCCGCTGCTCTTCGCATCGTAGAAGCTCATCACTCCTGCCTGGGATTGCGGTGCGAATACGTCGGCCATTGATAATCATCCGTTCAAGCTATTGCATAATCCTGTAAGCGTTTACCTCCTTCTGGCTGTCTTTTCCTTCCTGGACATTACGCTGTCGTCATCGCATCCGCAATTGCAGCCGTTTCCGCAGCTGCACCGTCCATGCCAGCAGCAGCCGCATCCCCTTCTGCAGAATCCGCGGAAAATCACCTTGAATATAAAGCATAGCACCCAGAGGCAGAAGAACAATTCGACGATGTTCCAAAGCGTGCCCATGCCCAGACTGGTCGTTATCACTGCCGCTTTGTTGAGTATGACGCCGAGCAAGGCCGACACGAATATCGCCAGCCCTATAAGTATGAACATCGCAGCCAATCCTTTGTAGAGGATGGACGCTCCGCCGCTGCCGCTCCGGCAATCGTCTTTGCAACACTCGCAATGCTTCTCATCCATTGAATCATGAATAATGGTCTAAAAACGTATATAAAATGTTGTATGAGAGCATCCGCATCGGCTGGCGCGTTTTCCAATGCGAGTCATTTCGCAGCGCTGACTATCTTTATCACATCGTTGTCGTTCAGCACGTAGTCCTTGCCCAGCCTCATCTTGCTCCTCGCGTCGATCGCGTAGAGCATGCCCTTCGCCAAATCAGTATGTATCTTTGCCGCAAGATCAACCGCCTTCGACCCTTTCTTTATCAATATGGCATCAGGCAGCACGTTGCCGAAATGGTCGGTGTACTTGCTCTCGTCCTCTACCGGGTAGACGACGATGTTGTCAAGAAGCTTGAAGACGACCCGGTTGAGGACCTCCTGCACTCCAGTGCCATTTGCCTTGACGAATCCCAGCATGTAAGCTAATGCATCTGACTGTTCCTTGCTTATCTCCTTTGTTATCTTGAAATCCCTCGCTCC
>CAIOIN010000035.1 GCA_903858385.1 uncultured Microcaldota archaeon
AGATCGTCTTCGCCACTGACCAGTCCACGAAGGACGTGCTGCGCGGCGGGTATTTCGGCACGCTTGAGAAGGAGAGGCTTATCCTGACTCCCGAAGAGGGATTGTACCTGATAGATGTCAGGCATGCCTCTTGCAAGTCAGAACAGAACGGCAATGAGATAACGTTCAACGACATAGCGCTGAAGTTCAGTACGAGCGACAAGTTCATGGCAAGGTATTTCACGTACAAGGACTGGAGAGACCGCGGATTGGTAATAAAGCGGCCTTCCGGGCTCATGGGCGAGGGCGGAAAGGCGCAGCTTAAGAGGTATAACGCCTCTCCGTTGAAGCTCGGCCATATCAATTTCAGCGGGGTCTTCTTCCCCGCGGACATAACGACCATAATCGACGATGAGGAGAAGGGCAAGGGCATTTACATGAATTTCTGGTTCGGGCAGTATGGAACCTACAAGGTCAGCGAACGGGGCAGGCTCAACAAGCTCGACATTTATGAGACTGTTTTCCTTATCGACAAAGGCATCCTGAAGGTCAGGAATTACACGAGAAAGCAGATAGTCGACATCGCCGAGAAGAGAAGGTCGGATTTCCTTAAGCTTTACCAGGTCTATGCGGACTGGCGCAGCAAGGGCTACGTGATAAAGACCGGATTCAAGTTCGGCACGCACTTCAGGGTGTATTTCCCAGGCGCGAAACCGGTCAAGGCAGACGACAATGACGGTTCGTGGATACATTCGAAGCACGTCATACACGTCTTCCCGAGGGATGCGAAGCTGCTCATCTCTGAATGGGCCAGGGCCATCAGGGTAGCACATTCGGTAAGAAAAACGTTCATACTCGCGATACCTGGAAAGAGCAGGAGGAAAGGCCTTGCGATCGACTTCGTGCTTTACCACAGGAAGGGTGCGGGAATAGAGGTACCAACAGACAGCAGGCCTAGATTCGGCATGCTTTCCTTGGGTGAGGAGGAGTACATAGGGGGCAGCGAGCTGTCCGCGATAATAAACGAGGCGAAGGAGCAGAAATTGGAGCTGATAATCGCGATAGCGGACAGGGAGACTGCGGTAACTTATTACAAGGTCAGGATGATAGAGCTTGAGGGCAGCGATTACGAATACTATGAGATTGACTGGATGCAGCCTTAGGTGGATTACACCCCAGTGTTAAAAAGCCGATTTTGATAAGATTAGATCAATAATTATCGTTTTGATCTCTAATCTTATAATTCATAAACGGTACGCCCCGAATTACTACCCCTGGAGAATATGCGGTCGTTTGAGTGCTAGTTCTCATGAGGGAATCAGCGAGATTATCTATTCCGACTTTACGATAAATCTCCGCCGCGCTTTCGTGATCGCCAACGTGCATTCGGATGTATGCAACTTTTTTCTTCAGCTCCATGTTTGTCGGGTCCTTCTTCTCCATGGATTCTAGAGTGTCTGCGCATCTTGTTGCTTCTGGTTTGAAGCCTATTGAGAGGTATCCGCGTGCTGCTTCATACGGGTCTTTGAGTTCCACAACTGGTGCCATCCTTTTTATGCCGTCTGAATCGCACAATTTCTTATACAGATCTAGAGCTTCTTCCGGCTTTTCTGTTTCAAGCTTCCTTGCGAACTCTTCCGCCTGGGCCGATTGGCCTTCTGTTATACTTAAAAGTCCTGCACGATGGTACATTTTGCCGGTGTCGTACGCCTTCATGGCATCCGGTAGGTTGCCCTGTTTCTCGTAGATTTTACCTGCATCTTCAAAAAGCCCGTGCTGCTCGCATTGCATCGCTATCGTCCTGATTTCTGGACTGCGGTCCCGGTGCATCCAATTTGTCATGCCGTGGTTGTGGATGACCGTCTCGGCTATTGCTTTCGCGGGGCTGGATAGATCATTGACTATTGCATCGAGCGCGGATTTGTCGATGTATGCAAGTGCCATTTCATCACAGGAATTAACTAGCGCTTAACAGATATTTAAAGGTCTTGTACGGGTTGGATGAATGACGTAAGCATACGGATTCGGGGGGATTTTCATGCCTGTTGAGATGACTCAAAAGACAATTTGGACCCCCGACCTACTGGTTAAGAGCCAGCCGCTCTGACCTAACTGAGCTACGAATCCATGTTGTTTAATAAGTGTCGCCACCGCTTATAAAACTTTCTGGTGTTTTGGCTAACTGCCTTTCCCCTTAAAAGAATAGGGTCAAAGCCAATTAAAGACGCCCAGTGTGGTTGAGTTTGCTTATCGCGTTGCCGCCCCACTGCGCCGGACCGTCCGGGCTTTTCGCGAAACGCACGGTCCCGTCTTTGCCCATCTTTACATCGAGACCTTTGGCCTCCTGTTCGAGGTCGACAAAATTGAAGAACGCTTCCATTCCCATTATTGGATTCCTCTCGTTTGCTGGGGTGTGTTCATCCTCTTTTTCTCCAGGAGTCCAGCTCATCACATGAGTGAAACCGTTGGCATTTGCCCATTGTAGACTTTGTCCGAGCATCAATCGGATTAGGGTTCCCGCTCTGGCGCTGCCGTGAAGTTCAGGAGATATAAACATCTCTGCAGTGTAGAGGGTGTTCTCCGGGCTCGCACCCATATTGTCCATTTTACGAGCAAATATTTTCTTCGCTGCGTTTGTGGAGTTTTCGATGCATGCCTTCCCCGTGATTATGAACGTTGACCCGAGTATTTCGCCGGTTTCTTTATCGGTTACGAGGGACATTACTCCTTTTTGCGATTTGACTAATCCTTCATAGAATTTTGCCGCGTCGTAGTAATATCCTTTGCCATCCTTGTAATTGCTTAACTGCTCTAACACCCAATCGTGCATGTCGTTTTGATCTGACGCCCAGACCGATGGGCGTTCATATTTGCTCATTTGGTTTAAGAGCGTTTCTGCCCCTTTGCCGGGATCCTGTTTGAATAGATTGGTTATTGATGACCTCTCTTCCTTTGACAATTCCAAAAGATACGGGTTCCATGTGGGGGAGAGAAAATATGCACTTGCGTACAAACCTGTGAAATCGGTGTTTTTGGTTTCCCATTCTTTTGCTTTTTCACCCATGCGGGTGCCGCCAATAAGTGTCACTTCTAGGATTCTGCTGCCGAGTTTTACTTCAGGTATGTCATAGGTCTTGCCCGTAGTCATGCGTGTATCTACGGTTGCACTTGCTTCTTGCGTTTTAGTTGCCATCCCACCACACGAGTAAATAGCGCCTTACCAGATATTTAAGCTTTACGCTTAGTTCCGCAATTGCACGTTTACGTCTTTCTTGCTGCCCGAATGAATTTTGATATTTCCTTGTCAAAATCGCTTCCCACGGGCTTCAGTTCGTAGGAGACCTGCACTATGGGCTTGTTGATGTTTATCACGTGCCTCAGGTTTGTGGGTGTGGCTGATATGACGACATCGCATTCTGCTCTGTTCACTGTTTCTTGGAGATCCTTTATCTCTTTGGGGCTGTAGCCCATGGCTGGCAGCTCCTTGTCCAGCTTGGGATACTTTTTGAATACCTCTTTTATGGCGCCTACTGCGTACTTCTTCGCAGATATTATCTCTCCTGCTCCGTATTCCTTTGCCGCGACGCTGCCAGCACCGATTCGCATGCCACCGTGGGTTATCGAAGGCCCGTCCTCTATCACAAGCACCTTTTTGCCCTTGATTATTCTCGGATTATCGGGGGTGACTGTCGAGTTGGCGTACATTATCTTTGCTTTTTTGTTTATCGACTTGAGATCGTCAACTACTGTCTTCACCTCTTTCTTTGTGGCAGAGTTTATTTTATTGATCAGCAGCACATCTGCCATCCTCGCGACGGTTTCTCCAGGATAATATGTTAGCTCGTCGCCGGATCTGAGAGGATCTGCGACTGTTATCAGTAGATTTGGCTTTATGAACGACGCATCGTTGTTGCCGCCATCCCAGATTATTATGTCTGCCTCTTTCTCTGCCGCATGCAGTATGTCGGCGTAGTCGACACCGGCAAACACGACCGTTTTGTTCAGAATGTGCGGCTCATAGTCCTCTCTCTCTTCTATGGTTGTCTTGTACTTGTCGAGATCTTTCAGAGTGGCAAACCGCTCTACTCGCTCGTTTTTTAATATTCCATAGGGCATCGGATGTCTTATGGCAACGACTCTAAGACCGGCTTTGCGAATCAAATTAGCCACATATCTTGATGTTTGGCTCTTCCCGCACCCGGTCCTGACGGCACAGACTGCAATAATGGGTTTTGTTGATTTCAGGTAGGTGTGCTCTGGAGAGACAAGCCAGAAGTCTGCACCATTGGAGTTCACTATGCTCGCCTTATGCATCACTTCCACATCTGGAAGATCGCTGTAGGCCTGTATGCAGATGTCGACGTCAAACTTCTTTATCAGTTTTGGCAGCTCCGATTCGTCGTATATCTTTATCCCTTTGGGATAGAGCTTGCCTGCAAGCTCTTTGGGGTACATTCTGTCGCTTATGTATGGGATTTGGTTTGCGGTGAAAGCGACAACCTCGTAATCTTTGTTGTTCCTGAACAGCACGTTAAAGTTGTGAAAGTCACGTCCTGCTGCCCCGATTATGATTACTTTTTTGCCCATTGCAACACCAGCAGTATCAAAATGGGTTGAAAAGTTTAATACACTACCGTTACTGCAGTGCAATTAGGTTTCCGTTGGGCTTCCCTATGATGGGTATGGCAGTTTTGCAGGATTTGCATGCGTTGTTTTTGCCTAGTGCCCAACCCGCAGTGTAAAGCCCGCGCCGTTCTATTGCAAGCTTGCCGCATTTCGGGCAATAAGTATTCTCGAAGGGATTGCTCGGCACGTTGCCAATGTACACATAGTTTAATCCGTTCTCTTTTGCCACGTCGTAGTGCTCCTTTAGCGAATCGAATGAAGTTTCCGGATAATCGGTCATCTTGTAGTCGGGATGGAACCTGGTGAACTGTATTGGTGTGTCCGGTCCAAGGTTGTCGCAGATCCATTTTGTCAATTCGTTACATGCAGCCAATGAGTCTCCTACCGTCGGTATTATTAGGTCTGTTATCTCTATGTGGATGCCTTGCTTCTTCATCTCGATCAATGCTTCTTTGATCAGGTCGCTCGAAGATATTGCAGAGAATTTGCTTACAAACTCTTTTTCGCCATTGCCCTTGAAGTCAACTACAACCGCGTCTATGAGGCCTTTCATCGCCTGCACCACCTCTTTTGTCATGTAACCGTTCGTCACAAAGACATTGTACAACCCCTTCTTATGGGCCAGCTTCGCCACTTCAAGAGCATATTCGATGAATATTGTCGGTTCGTTGTAGGTGTACGCGATGCCCTGCGTCCCACTCTCGATTGCAAGCTCCACGACCTGTTTTGGAGGCACTTCGGCACCTCTGCCGCCGCTTTCCTTTGACATCTCGGGGTTCTGGCAGAACAGGCATGCAAGATTGCACGATGTTGTGCCTATGCTGAACACCTCGCTACCTGGCATGAAATGGTTGAACGGCTTCTTCTCTATCGGGTCTATCTGCATAGCCTCAAGCTTGCCGTAGTTTGCAAGATGAAGCTTGCCGCCCTTGTTCTGTCTTACAACGCAGAAACCGTGCGATCCTTCTGGTATCTGGCACCGTCTAGCGCAGGCAAAGCAGGAAACCTTGCCGTCGTCGAGGCGGTTCCAGAGCATTATTCCCCCTTTCTTTTCCACAATAGCGTTATGGCTGAGGAGATATTTATGCATTTTTAGGGGAACATCGATATGTGTGAGCCTATTTTGGATGTGAGCCTAAAACAATCCCGATAGTTTTAAGTATTTGGATAAAGTGAGGGGTGATGATGATATGACAACTTCGACAAGATTGCAGAGCGTGATTGATGCGAATCCTGATTTGAAAGTGTTTTTCAGAGGCGGGTTACATAGTCGGATTATGGATGCCATTGATGTTGCAGTAGTAACCAACAGAGGCTTGGCAGGTTCGGTTGCAAACGGATTGATTGCACCGGATAAACATCTATTACCCACTACAGAATCGGAGGTTCTTGAACATTGGATGATTGGAGATGCAATAATTGTTTCTGATAAAAAATACGAAACTGCGAAAGCATACACTGCAAATATGCCCCGATTTGGCGAGGTGATAAAGAGTCAGCTTAAGGTGGATAAGGACATTCCGGAGCTTACAGAACATTATTGCGTTGTTGTCGATAAAGAAGACCGTGAAAAAGGTTTGGGCACTGCCATAGTGTATGAATTGCTGCGCAACCACCAAAGGGTTGCCGAGGATATCACAACATTTGTCACATTCCAAGATACTGTGGTGAGACTTTTTGGGAAAGCGTCGAAGTGGTTGAGGGAGGATGGCATGAATATCACATTCAGAGCTTTCGGTGGGGAAGAGCTCCCGATGTTATATCCATTCTTGACTTTGGCTAACCCGCACAAGTACAGTGCCGAGGAGATAGAGGGCATAGAAGGAACAAACCCTGTTTTCAAGGTTGATGGAAAGGTTCTGCAGGCAGTGAACCAGTTTCTTTCGGGGAAAGAGTATGTGAGTTTTAGCCTGAATGATACCAACATGTTCTTCATTTCGGATGTCGAAAAAGCGTATCAGGCTGATGCGGCACTGAAAAAGGCGTTTGTGACCCCAGACACGCTCAAGGAGGCTTTGATAAGCTTGGAGTACACGATATAAAGTGCGGGTGCCGGGATTTGAACCCGGGTCACGAGCTTGGGAAGCTCGCGTCCTACCAGGCTAGACTACGCCCGCAGTTTGATTGCACAGTATAAGGAGCGGAGCGATAAAAATCTATCTTATGTATGACGGCCTTTCTCCAGGCTTCTCGTCGATGCTCGGCTGGAGCTGGTTGATCGGGGCTATGCCCTGCTGCTTCTCTATCTCCCTTATCGCCTTGGCGGTCTTGGTTATTATCTTGTCAAGATTCGTTGTGTCGACGTCGAGCTGCAGCTTCTTGGAAAGCGTCAGGATTACCGCTTTGGCCGCGCTTGCGTCCATGTCCAGGAAACTTGTTTCTCCCATGAGGCAGATTCCGTCCATCTTGTTCATCTTTGCGAACGCCATTATCAGCCCTGCCGAGCCCCATATGAGGCCCCTCGATTCCTTGAAGACCACGTTGGTGCCGCTGAATTGCTTCATTACCTCCTTTCTCGTCACGTTGCCGAAGACCCTTGGCGACTTTACGATGCCGTTTGCCTCGCCGATGCTGTAGCCGCCTATCGTGTAGATGAATGTGCCCTTGAGCTCGTTCTTGAAGAAATCGACTATCCTCGAATTTACCTCGTACTGCCCCTCCGGGCTCACAGCCTGCACGTCTCCCGTCAGCAGGACTATATCGCTGCCGTTCGCCTTCTTCGATTTTATAAGATAGAATCTGTTGTTCACGAGCCTTATGCAGCCGTTCTTCAGCATTACGACCTGGTGCGGGAAGTGCGGCGAATACAATGTCGCGAACCTTACCGCCTTGAACTCCCTCTTCAGGTGCTCCGCAACGAGCTTGCCGACGTTGCCTATGCCAGGAAGTCCGACGACAAGTATCGGCGCTTTTGGCTTGATGCTCTTGTTTCGCTTTATTATCGTCTCCATGGTGAGCGCCTACAGGTTCTCCATTATGTTTTCCTTTGCCTGCTTCAGCTTTTCTTTTTCGATGGTGAAGACGCCCTTCTTCAATTTCTCCTTGACGATCGCTTCCGCCTGCGATATCTTCTTCTCTGCATCGACGTAATCCGTGCCCTCTGCCGTGAGGCGGTATTTCGGCGCACTGATGTACTTGACATCTATGCCGATGTCCTTCATGCCCGTGAGTATGCTCTTCAGCTCCGTCACGCCGGAGAGGGTGTTGTAGGTTGAAAGCGCTATGATGTATGATACGACGAATTTCTTCTCGCGGATGTTCGCCTCTAGTACCTCGATTATCGCCGATTTCAGTTTCTTCGGCAGAAGCGATTTCTTGATCTCTTCCGTGTTGTTCTTCGCGTTCTCTACCAGATTAGTGTAGGTGGTGAACTCTGCGAGAGCGGTCTGTATCAATGCCTCCTTGTTCGCCTGCTCGCCCGCTTTCTTCGCGGCCTGCAGAAACAGCGCTGCCAATCTCTTCTCGAGGTTGTATGACCTTATGCGCTCTTTCGCCTTCTTCGGAGTGACCCTCTTGAGCGATATGTCGACCGTGTTCTTTTCCTTGTCGTAGAATGAGACCTCGCAGACGACCGTCTGCCCTTCGTGTATGAATTCGCGGATGTTCTTGATCCAGCCCGACGAGACTTCCCTGATTGGGAGGAAGACCTCGAGGTTGTTGTATTCGGGAAGACGACAGTATGCCCCGAAGCGCATGACCTTGCTGATATTTGCTATTACCAGTTCGCCTACGCGGGGCATTGTCTTTATCATGTCAACCCTGCACAATCTCTATCTTCTTCTTCGATCTCCTGCCGAAGGTCCTGTTCACTATGTACTTGCATTCCTTGCAGGTCAGAAGCACTACCTGGCGCTTGCCCAGCTTCTTCGTGTGTATCTGGGGCTCTACGCTGCCAACATAACCTTTTATGGCCCTGTTGTGCCTTCGCGTTGCCTTGCTCATGCTCCTCTGCGGCCCCTTCGAGGGCATCTTGACGGTGTGCACCGTGTGCTTGTTGCACTTCGGGCAGTATGTTGTTATCTCTTTGGCTATCTCCATTCAAACACGTTC
>CAIOIN010000036.1 GCA_903858385.1 uncultured Microcaldota archaeon
AGTCGGCCATGAGCGCCACGTCGTATCCCATGTCCCTGAAGTATTCCGCTATCGTTATGCCTGTGTAAATGCTGGCCTCTCTTGCGGCCACGGGCATGTTGCTCGTGTTCGCTATAAGCACGGTTCGTTCCATAAGCGGCCTTCCCGTCTTCGGGTCCTTCAGCTCCGGGAACTCCGTAAGGACCTCTGTCATCTCGTTGCCGCGCTCTCCGCAGCCCACGTACACTATCACGTTCGCGTCAGAGTGCCTCGCGAATTGGTGCGAGATGACCGTCTTGCCTGCGCCGAACGGCCCCGGTATTGCGGCCGCTCCGCCCTTTGCGACCGGGAAGAAGGTGTCTATGACCCTCTGGCCGGATATCAGCGGCGTGTCTGTTGCGATCTTCTCAAGATATTTCGACGGTACCCTCACGGACCTCTTCTGGAGCATCGTGAGCTTGGCCTCGCCCTTTTCCGTCTTGACCGTGGCGATTGTCTCTTCTATCGTGAAGTTGCCCTCCTTTATCGACTCGATTGTTCCCTTTATGCCGTAAGGCACCATGATGTAATGCTTTATCAGCGGCGTCTCTTCGACGAAGCCGATTATCTCCCCCTCCTTGACGCGAGTCCCCTTTGCGACTCCCTTGCCGATGTGGAAGTGCCATTTCTTCTTCTTGTCTATGGCCGGTGCGGTAACACCTCTTCCGATGAACGCCCCTGTCTTTTCCTTGACTATCTCCAAAGGTCGCTGTACACCGTCGTATATCTGCATCAGCAGCCCCGGTCCCAATTCGACTGACAGCGGGACCTTCTGGCTCTCGACCTTCTCCCCAGGCCGCACTCCGCTCGTGTCTTCGTAGACCTGTATGACGGCCGTGTCGCCCTTGAGCTGTATTATCTCGCCTATCAGGCCCTTCGATCCGACCTTGACAACGTCATACATGTTGCATCCGCGCATCTCGTTCGCTACGGCCAGTGGACCGGCGATTCTAATTATAGTTCCCATTAGTTCACCTCCTTTTGCTTATGTCTATTCCTACCGCTCTTATTATCAGCCTTCTAAGCACGTCAACCTCCGCTTCCTTCTCATTGTGCGATGCCACCATCACGAAAACAGGCGATATGCTGCTGTCTATCGCGTTCAGCATCTTCCTGTCGCCGATCTTCTTTACGAGATCCTCGTTTATCACGACCATTCCGATCTCGCCGTTTTCCATGACCTCCTTCACTGCGCGTTCAACTTCCTCGCGCGTCTCTGCGCGGTAGATGTGCTTCACTCCGCCGAGGGACATGCCCCTAGCCAGGAGCGCGTCGCCTATCACGGCGACCTTGCCGTTCACCTTGGCGCGAGTGTCTATATTTGCCATTCAGTCATGCCCGTTACTTCCTCGTTGGTGAGGCCGTGCATCCTGCCGATTATGTAGATCCTGAGCGTGAACACCTCTATCTCCTTCAGGTAGAAGTAACTTATCAAGACTCCGAAGTTCAGCACTGCGCTGTGCAGCGCAGATATGGCCTTCTTGAACATGCTGTTCCTCATGCTTATCTCGAAGAGCAGCATCTGCTTCGATTTGCCTGCCTGGTATCTTTCCATCGCCTGCCTGAGGTCGAAGCTCTTGATGCCTGTTATGAGCTCTTTCATGTCGTTCGAATTCGCGTACATCTTCATCAGTTGCGACGGCGAGGTCGTCCCGTTGCTTATCATCAGGCCCGAAACGTCATCCGGCTTCAGATTCGCCTTCTTGGCCCTTATGAGCGTCAATATGTTCCTCATCTCTATGTCGAGCCTTATGAGCTTTGCAGCCTTGGGCGATCTCTTCTGTATCGTTTCTATCGCGTCGCCCAGCCCGGCAAAGAAAACCCTGTCTATCGCGGCGTTGACTTCCGTTATGTTGCTCGTCTTCCTGTAGGCATTGACCGCTGCGCCTATCTCCCCCTTGTAGCTCCTGATCTTCATGAGCTTGTTGGCGGTCGCGTAGAAGTCCTGCTCCCCCAATGCCTCCTTCACGAATAGGTTGTCGAAGTTCTTCGTCTCGATCAGGTATCTCGACAGGTAATTGAAGTCCTTGTTCATCACTTTAGCATAGAGTATCAGCTTGATGTTGTACATGTCCCAGACTCCGACAATGCGCTCCATTATCTTGGTGTCGCGCTTCGGTGCTATCCTGACGAGCTTCTCGATGTTGACCACGAGGCTCTTGTTGAGCGCGAGATCCACGAGCTCCGACCTTTGGGATATGTCGCCTATCTCCTCGATGTAGTCCTTGTAGTCCGTCTGGAGCAGCTTGGCAAGTATGGTGGGTATGCTCTCCGTCTTCAGGATATCGTTGAGCACGCTCTTCCCGACAAGCTTAGACTTCATCGCCTTGACCCTGGCGTTGGAGTAACCATAAAGCTTGGCGTCCTTGTAGCTCTTCAGCGCCATGGTATCATTTTTTGCTCTTTCTGGATCCCTTCGCCTTCGTAAGCTTCTTCGCCGCAGCTTTGCGCGGCCTCTTGGCGGCTTCGGCTTTTTTCGGTGCGCTCTGCCTCTTTGCACCGCCGAACAGCTCCTCGAGCAGCGCGTTCCTTATCTCGTCCGACTTCGAGTCGATCAATCGGTCAACGGTGGCGTCTATTGATATGTCGCCATTCTTCGAGCTTATCACAAGGCCTCCGCCGATGCTCCTCGTCTCCACCTTTGATTCGGTGTTGCCGATCCTTGACCGGTCGTCCTTGTCGACGGTTATGACCAGATCGCTCGCAGGTGCCATCTCACGCGCCTGCTTCAGCGCGTCCTTGAAGATCTTGCCGTAGCCCTGGCTCTTCCTTATGCTGCCGATCAGCAACCTCTTGATCTTCGCCGCCTCGCCCGAGAGGACTTCCTCCC
>CAIOIN010000037.1 GCA_903858385.1 uncultured Microcaldota archaeon
AGCACATATCTATGGCGCAAGAGGTCATAGAGAAGGCATGCCAGGAGGGCAAACCCAACGTCATAACAGACTATCTCAACGACCTCTCGTCAGAGTTCTCCAAGTTCTACGAGAACTGCCCTGTCCTGAAG
The DNA here is from genome assembly GCA_903858385.1 of uncultured Microcaldota archaeon. Classification (GTDB taxonomy): domain Archaea; phylum Micrarchaeota; class Micrarchaeia; order Micrarchaeales; family Micrarchaeaceae; genus CAIOIN01. The sequence goes on from CAIOIN010000037.1 coordinate 132, forward strand.
GCGGAGGAGAAGAAGATTGGACTTAGGCTTGAAATCACAAAAATGTTCAAAGAAACCTCTGCAATGATGCTTGGCCTCCTTGGGATAGAAGCGCTTTCCAAGATGTAACTGCCTGATGGCATGGGGTTATTAAAAGTTAAGAATTATACTATAATATCGTATGGGCCTGTAGCTCAGCTTGGATAGAGCGGCATCCTCCTAAGGTGAAGGTCGTGGGTTCAAATCCCACCAGGCCCGTGTTCTGTAGAAAAAGCTTAAGAACGATTGCATTCTAACAGACACTTACGCGGTAGAATGTCAATAATGTCATTTGAGTTTAGTCAGAGGAGTATGCCTGCCGGATGGCGGTATAGCTTCCTCTTGTAATGTCCCAGACAGCGCAAGCAGCCTCTTTCTCGTGTTCCTATGGCAAAGTTGCATAACCCATAGGGCATCTCTGTCAGTTTTCAATCATAACGCACCAAGCAGCTCTGCTGCTTGCGCTATTTCTCGCTAAAGTGGTTGAAATGACGACAACGATAGAAAAAACGGACATCCAAGATCCGAAGGGCGGCGCAATAGGCGCGATCACGATAGAGTCATCTTTCCAATTGTACGGCAGGCACCTCGATGTGATGCAGCACACGGCGCATGGCAGGAAGGTAATGGAGAACGGGCGCATACTCGACACCTCGAAGCCGGTGCTGGCCAGCAGGAGCTGGAAACACGATAACACGGCAGTGCAGGTCGGGAACGTAACAATCGGCAGCGATAAGCTGGTGGTGATGGCCGGCCCTTGCTCTGTCGAGAGTGAGGGGCAGATGTGGGACACCGCAGTCGCCGTGAAGAAGTCTGGAGCAGCTATGCTGCGCGGCGGAGCCTTCAAACCGCGCACAAGCCCGTATTCCTTCCAAGGATTCGGCGAAGAGGGCTTGAAGATACTGAAGGATGTTGGAATGAAGCTCGGCATGCCAGTCGTATCCGAGATACTCTCACCAGATCAGATGGAAATGTTCAAGCGCATAGGCATAGACATGGTCCAGATCGGTGCAAGGAATGCGCAGAACTACGATCTGATAAGCGAAGTTGCACGGTCTGGGATACCAATGCTGCTGAAAAGAGGGCCTGGGAGCACGCTGGACGAGTGGATGGGCGCGGCGGAGTACGCTCTGCTCAGGGGCAATGGCAATGTCGTGCTCTGCGAGCGCGGCATCAGAACCTTCTCAAACGACATGAGATACACCTTAGACATCCCCGGAATATTCTCCATGCAGCGCATGACGCATCTTCCGATAGGCGCAGATCCGAGCCATGCAGCCGGGAAGACTGAGAACGTGGCGCCATTGACGTTTGCTGCGAATGGGGTTGGGATTTCGTTCCTATTGATAGAGGTGCACTGCAATCCCGATGAGGCGTTAAGCGACGCCGAGCAGCAGCTTAATCCAATACAGTTCGAAAACCTAATGGGGAGTTTAAGAAGGTAAGGTGGAAAAATGGCACATGGTCACAAACACTATAAAGGGCACAATCACCACGATCCCTTTGACATAAACAGATACAACTACGGTAATCTATTGCGGAGAGACGGTACGTTGCGGCATGCCAACTCGCCTTCAAATTCTGCTCGTATAGCAAACGGTCAAAATACGCAGCCAAACGTGATATCCTCGGGTAACCCACACATACAGAAGAGATAACCGGTCTACTCTGGCGGCAGCTTTGGCAGCGTCTTCTCTTCCGCAGGTGTACCTTGAGTATTCTCTTCCTGAGCTGTTGCCTTTCCTCCGCGCTTGTTCTGTTTTTCTACTCTCGCGTTTGCGAATTCGACGTTCAGATCCTCTGGTGCGGTGCTGTCCATCCAGGCCTTTATGTATGTGGCTATATTCTTGAACGGCTTGGTGAACCTGTCAGTCATCATGTAAGCGTTATCTTCATGCTTCAGCATTCCTACTTCCACTGCAAAATCAAGATACCTCTTTGCCGTCGATATCGGTATGTTCTTCGGCACCTGCCTTAGCCTGAGCTGCCCGTTCTTTTTCACTTCCAGAAGAAGGGACGAGAACCTGTAAGCCTCGGTCTCGTTGTCGAAAAAGACCTTTGCAATTTCCTTTACGTTGACGTTCTTGAGTTTCTCCTTGAGCGGAGCATCCTCGAACTCCCAGTATTTTATGGGCAAAGCAACACCAACAGCGTTACTGTATCATTTTATCTTTATAAACGTTATCACGTCCCCGTCCTTGAGCACGTGCTCTGAGCCGACCCTCTGCTTGCCGAACTTCGAGCTCGGTCCTGTCACAATCGCGCTCTTCAGCTCGTCGGCCAATTCCGTGTGGAGCTTCTTTGCCGCGTCTATGACCTTCGAATTTCTGTGCAATATCACCGGCATCTTCTGCTCGTCCTCGGTCCTCGGTTTCAGGTACACCGTTATTATGTCGAGGTTCCGGTATATGCAATCCTTCAGCGCATCGATGTTTCTGTTCTGCGTAGCGCTGACCGGTATGACCTCTATCTTGTACAGCTCAGAAAGCCTCTTCGCCACCCTTTCATAATCCTTGTTCGTGTCTATCTTGTTCAGCACGACTATGGCCTTCATGTAGTGCGCATTGCCCGTGGCTATGGCTATGATGTCGTCTATGCCCATGCGCTCCTCTATCTTCACCTTCGCGCCGTACATCCCTAAGCTCGTCAGCACCTCCTTCAGATAAGCGTCGTCTATCCCGGACTTGTTGACCTCGAATTCCAGGCTCTTGTTCAGGCCCGTCTCGATTATCCTGAATTTCGGCCTGCGCTCGTTTATGCGGACTCCAAGCGCCTTCAGCTCTCCCAGAAGTATGCCAAGATGGTCCGTGTTGTTCACGTCGATGACAAAGATGACAAGATCCGACACGCGCATCGCTCCTATCACCGCCTTTCCGCCGCCAAGCCCGATGTGCGCGCCCTCTATGATCCCGGGCATGTCAAACACCTGTATGTGCGCGTCGTGGTAAACCATCGTACCCGGTATTATCGTCGTGGTCGTGAACGCATACTCTGCAGTCTTAGACTTGGTGTTGGTCAAGACATTTATGAGGGATGATTTGCCGACGCTAGGGAAACCCACCAATGCCACAGTAGCGTCTCCGGACTTCTTCACGAAGAAGCCAGCACCTTTTGCATTCCTGCTGGTGCTGATGATCTTCTTTATCTCGGCCATCTTGTGCCTGAGCGCTCCGACTGCCTTGTTGGTCGCCTTGTTGTCCTTCGTCTTAGAGTATTCCTCCTTAAGCTCTTCCAATCGCTTTTCGAGGCCCTCCTTGTCTACCATACTTCACCTTTTGAAAACAGAAAATAAAGTAAAATCCCATATACGCAAGTGCATACGAGTGTAAAATGTAAGTTGATATTTATAAACATTGTTAAATAAATTCGCATTGATGGGTTCAATGAAGTGACAAGAATGGCAAAGAAAACAAAAAGGAAAGCAAGCAAGTCAAAGAAAGGAAAGAAAAAGGGCAGGTAACAACCCCGCATAGGAAAGTTGTTGCCATTTTTGGCCTAAGTTTCTATTTTTTGTTTAATTTATCACATCAGTCCCTTGAATCTCTTCTTCATGCCCCTGTCGTTCTTGAACATGCCGAACATCTTCTTCATCTTGTTGAAATCCGATACGAGGGCGTGCACGTCCTTCTCGGTGGTGCCGCTGCCTTTTGCTATCCTCGCTATCCTGCCCGGCTGGTGCAGCAGTTTCTCGTCATTCCTCTCAGCCTTCGTCATCGATGATATTATTATCCTGTACTTGTTCAGCTTCTCCCCTCCCTGCTCCACCAGCTCCTTCGGAACGTCTGGAGCTCCCATCATGCCGAAGACGTTCTTCAGCGGCCCCATCTTCTCTATCGCCTTCAGTTGGGTGTAAAATGTGTCGAAGTTCAGCTCCTCCACGTCCATGTCCTCAGGCTTGATGTTGGCCTCCTTCACCGCAGCCTGCACGTGCTCCACCAGCGCGCCTATGTTGGGTATGCCGAGAAGTCCGCCTATGAACTTGTTCGCGTCGAACGGTTCGATGTCATTGAGCTTCTCGCCCATGCCTATGAACATGGCTCTCGCCTTTGCCGCATTTGCAGCGCTCAGCGCACCTCCGCCCTTGCCGGAGCCGTCCATCTTCGTTACCAGCACTCCGGATATCTTGACTGCCCTGTCGAATTCCCTCGCCTGACGTCCTGCTATCTGGCCTATGTCCGCGCTTATCACGAGCAGCTTCTCATCCGGGTCGAATGCGCCGGAGACATCCTTCAATTCCTTAGTGAGATTTTCGTCGAGCGCGCTCCTGCCGCTCGTGTCGCATATGACAACCTGCTTGCCCTTGAACTTCTCCAATGCCTGTTTGACTATCTTGACTGGGTCTTTCTCCTTTTCGTCGCCGTAGAAGGGCACGTTCGCCTGCTCAGCCAGCGTCTTGAGCTGCCTGTAAGCTGCCGGCCTTGAAACGTCGCAGCATATCAGCGCAGCGCTGAGCCCTCGGTCCTGGTAGAACTTCGCGAGCTTCGCCGCACTTGTCGTCTTCCCTGATCCGTACAATCCCAAAAGAAGTATGCGCCGCGCCGCCATCTCCGGCACGTACGATGCGCCGAGCAGCTTCACCAGCTCGTCATAGACTATGTTCGTGATGTAATCCTTTGCTGGCAATCCAGATGGCGGCTTGCTCTTCAGCGCCCTTTCCTCGACGCTCTTGGTGAATTCCAAAACAAGCGATACCTCTACGTCAGCGCTCAGCAGCGTCTTCTGGAGCTCCTTGCTGAACTCCTTTATCGTTGAGGCGTCTATTATCGTGGCTCTGGTGAGCTTCGCTATGGCCTGCCTTAGGCCCTCTCCCAAATCCATACAATCTTATTAAAGCTATGAATTTCCATTTATATATTTGTTTGTCTAATAGAAATCGTGGTGCCTTGAAGGTCCTAATGACGCAATCGAATCTAACGCTAAAGGGCGGCGCCGAGCGAGTCGTGCTGAAGATTGCGCAGCATTACGACGCGAAGATATACACTGCAGAATACGACCAGAACAGTACCTTCGAGGAATTCAAGGATCTCGATATTAATGTGGTGAAAAAGGGCATCGTGACGAGCATGCTGCCCTACGGCCGCGTCTCCCAAGGGCTGCACTACGGGCTCTCTTTCTACGGCCTGAAGATAAAAGAAGATTATGACGTGATAAACGCGCACATAGCCCCCAGCCACTGGATCAGGAACCGTAACGAGCGCGTTCTATGGTACGTGCACACCCCGCTGAGGGATCTGTACGACCTTTACCAATACAGGCTGTCGCTGAAGAAAAGCTACCAAAAACCCGTACACATCATGGGCACTAGCGCGGCAAGGATATTGGACCAATCGGTCGTGAAAAAGATCGAAGGGATGGTGGCCAACAGCGAAAACACCCAATCAAGAATCAGGAAATATTACCGCAGAGAAGCCAAGGTCATCGGCGGCGGCATAGACTACGAAAACTACAAGAACGACGGCGACGGAAGGTACTTCCTGTACCCGTCAAGGATATCGCCGAACAAGCGCCAGGAATACGCGATAAACGCCTTCGAGATCTTCAAAAGAAGAACGAAAGGGTACAAGCTAATAATCACCGGCGCGGTGTCAAGAGATCTGGCCTATCGGAATTATTATCTCAAGATCAAGGATTTGGCAAAAAAAGTGGGCGACGTGAAAATCATAGCGAATGCGAGCGACGAGGCAATGAAAAAGCTGTATTCGAGGTCCACTGCCGTGCTCTATACCCCCATCAACGAGGATTACGGGCTGGTGCCGCTGGAGGGCATGGCCAGCTCCAAGCCGGTCATATCGGTCAACGAGGGCGGCCCAAGAGAGAACATAACGAACGGAAAGACTGGTTTCCTGATAAACAGCGAAAGCGACATGGCGAACGCAATGCGGCTTCTTGCAGACAACCCGTCAATCGCCGAGAAGTGCGGCAAACTGGCGAGAAAAAGCGTCATCGCAGAGCATTCCTGGAAGGAATTCTTCAAAGCCTTCGACAAGGAATTAAGGAAAATAAGCGACCGTTAGGCGTTCGCTTTCCTCTTTGCAATCCTTGCAGCATTCTCGGCCCTTATCTGAGCCCTAGTCTGCGGCGGGTTGACCGATATCACATACTTGGACACGACCTTCGACGCATAGGCAAGCACGCGCTTGACGTTGGCTTCCGATTTCGTGCCGGTGCATATGAGCTTCCCGTTCTTGAAGAGTATGATCACCGCCTTCGGCTCGACTATCCTGTATATCGCTCCGGGGAACTGCTCCGGCTCGTAGTCTACCGCCCTTATGTCCTTTGACAGTGCGTAAAGGTCTATGGTTGCGTGCAGATCTCCGCTGACTACCCTGTTCTGCACTTTTATCGCAGGCACCTTGATGTGTGTGAGTTTCTTCACTTCAGTCTTTTCTACCGTCAAATCATCACAATAGGTTTTTAAATGGAAAGATTTATATACTAGTGAAATTGCCGCTCCTGATCGCATGGACAAGCACGTAACAATAATCGGCGCCGGCGTGATAGGGCTTACGCTCGCAAAGGAGCTCGCAATCAACGGAATAGACGTTGAAGTCTACGATTCGAAGAAGACCGCATCGGAAGGTCAGGCAAAGGCCAGCGGCATACTCTCAATAACCGGGCTAAAGAGCGCGGGACTGCCCTACAAGAAGAGCATAATAAACACGCTCAACGGCGCCGTCCTCCACGCGGGCAGGGAAACGCTGAAGATAAGATCCAGCACGGCGATGGCGTACGTCGTCGACAGGGGCCTGCTGGCAGAGTCCTGCATGGGCATCGCGAAGGATGCCGGAGCAACGGTAACGCTTGGAAAGAGGTTCAGCAAGGATGATGTGCTCCGCGCCGCCGAAGACAAGGGCAACATACTGGTGGGCGCCGACGGCGCGGTCTCAACAGTCGCCAGCGCATTCGGCTTCCCGAGCATAGACGAGTATGTGCTGACCTACAAGGCAGAGTACGAGCGCGCGAACATAGACGGCAAAAGTGCGGTCAACCTATTCTTCTCGAACGAAATCTCCAACGGATTCTTCGGCTGGGCAGTTCCGCATTCCAGCCAAAGGATAGAGATCGGACTGGGCATAAGCGGAAGGGCAAGGGCAAACAGCTACACGGCATTCAAAAGATTCCTGGGCGACGGATCACTGAACTATATGCTCGAAGGGTCTAGGAAGGTCAACGGCTACGCCAGCGTGATTCCGCTGGGTTGCAGGAAGGTTACGGCAAAGGGCAACGTGCTGCTTGTGGGCGATGCGGCCGGCCAGGTGAAATCGACGACCGGAGGCGGGATAATCTTCGGATCGCTCTGCGCCAAAGTCCTTGCAAGATCCATAACCAACAACATCAAAAGAGGGTCGCCGCTCTCGCTCTACGAGAGGGAGTGGAGGAAGAAGTACGGTGCGGAGCTGAAGCTGCACAGCATACTTCACTCCTATTATTCGAGCCTGGACACGAAGAGCTTCGAGATCCTGTTCAAGCTCTCCAAGATGTTCGGCACCGGGGAGTTCCTCGGCAAGTACGGCGACATGGATAGGCCTAGCCTGATGCTGAAGAGGTTCTTCCTCAGGGGACTGGCAAAATAGCAGTAAAGCTTGTTATCGATTTTGCCGCTTCTGTTGCTGCCGCGATGAGCGGCTGCGGGTACAACCCCAAAACCATTATCACGATGACTGCGATCAGCGCGACCGCAAGCGCCAATTTCTCGGTCTTTATCTTTTCACTCGGCTTTTTCGTGTACATCGCGCTTATGACCTTCGCGTAGTAATAAATCGATATGAAGCTGTTCACCACGCCGAACATCGCGAGCACAATCAGGTTCGCGTCTATGGCGCTTGAAAAGAGCAGGAACTTCCCATAGAAGCCGAGCAGCGGAGGTATCCCGGCCATCGAGAGCATGAGTATGGTCAACGTAGCGGCTGCATACCTGTTCCTGCCGCCTAGTCCCGTGTAATCGTTTATTGTCCTCAGGTTGAGCGATTCGAGCCAGAGTATAATGGAGAAGGCGCCGATTATCATGAACGAATGCGCGAATATCTGGAACAGGCTGGCCTCTACGCCAAACTGCGTCGCTGCGGCCATCCCGATCATTATGTAGCCCGCCTGCGCTATCGAAGAATAGGCAAACAGCCTCTTCACGTCCTCCTGCACCAGGGCAATCAGGTTTCCGAAGAGCATCGTCGCTATCGACAGCACAAGGAATATCGCAGAGAACATGCTCCTGTAGGCTGCAAACACCAGAAAGAATATCAGCATGAATGCGGCGAACGCAACCTTCTTGTTGATCCCTGCAAGCATTGCAGTCACGTTGCCCGGAGATCCCTGATAGACATCTGGCACCCAGAGATTGAACGGGAACAGCGCGGTCTCGAAAGCCATCGCGGCTGCGAACAGCAGCATGGCCAGCGTGACAAGGTAGCTGCCTCCAACGTTGATGTTCTGTATGAACGGGTTCAGCATCATGCCCGGATTGTACGGGAATATGAGCGCAAGCGCAAAAGAGAACGCGGCCATGGACAACGAGCTCAACAGGAACAATTTCACGGCAGCCTCCATGTTCCTCTTGCCCCCCAGCATTATCATGAACGATGTCGAGACGGAGATGAGCTCCAATCCCAGGAATATCGCCAGCATCGAAATGGAAGCGGACACCATAATCATTCCGACAAAGGCGAAGCTGGCCAACAGCGAAAGGCTCGTGTAGTCGTTCGAATACCTGTAGGACAGCGTGTTGACCAGCATCATGCCTGCGGACAGCAGCATCATGAAGAACAGCGAGAAGGGATAGAAGTTGAGCGACCCGAGCAGGACGAAGCTGGTGCCTGTTGATAGCATGACGAGCGCCAGGCCGGAGACCATGGCAAAAAGCACCGTGCTGAACAGGAACTGCGTGTTCCTGCTCTTTTTCAGCACCGAAGTGATGGCAGAAGCGACAAGCAGCGCCATCAGTGCGAAAATGGCGTTTGGTATGCCCGTTGCGATTATTCCAGCCATTCTACAACCTCGCAAGATTAAGTATGATGAACGGCATTATGCCGAAGAGGAACAGCGCAGCCATCAGGATCAGATAGCCGATGTGCTGGTCGTCGCCGACAAAGTTGACCGCTGCCGAGTGCTCCCTGCTTGAGAGCATTGACTTGTTTATCACGAAGTACAGGTAGGCTCCGAGGAGTATCATCGCGATCAGGGGAAGGGCGCCGTACAAGCCGAAGGTCTGGACCGAGCCCATGAACATGAGAATGTCTGCGACGAATCCTGCAGTCAGGGGCAGCCCCAGGTTCGCCACGGCCGCTGCGATGAACGCGTAGGTCGTGAACTCGGATTCGACCACCGTGCCTCTCAGCACTTTTATGTCCCGCTCGCCGAAGGTGTACTTCAGGCAGCCGACCGAGAGGAACATCAGCGACACGCCGAGGCCCTGCGCCAGCATCGCGTAAACTGCGCCGTAGGTGCCGAAGCTGTTGAGCGAGCCTATCCCTATCATTATGATGCCCATCTCCACCACCGTGGAATAGGCCACTATGCGTTTTATGTCAGTCTGCTTCATCAGCACAAAGACGGAATAGAACGCGGATACCGCCGCAAGCACTACCGCGTAGGGCGCGTATTTCGATGCTATGGGAAGCATGGCGAAGAGCATCAGCATGCCGAATGCCCCGAACTTCGTCAATACCCCCGACAGTATCATCGAGCCCTGCGTCGAAGCCTCGGTGTGTGCGTCAGGGAGCCAGAAGTGCATCGGGAATAGTGGCATGTTCGTCATGAACGCCAAGAACAGGACAAGGAATATCAGCTCCTGGGTGGGCTGCGGTATCCTGCTGGCATTCGCGATTATGTACTGCATGTCGAACGAGTGCAGCGGCGTGTAGAAGTATAACAGAAGTATGCCGAGCAGCAGCAGGGCGCTTGCGAACACCTCATAAACCAGGAAGTTCATCGACGCGTTCTTCCTGTTTGCTGATCCGAGTATGTTTATCATGAAGAACATGGCAATGACTCCTACATCCCAGAATACGAAGAAGAAGAACAGGTTAGCGGACGTGAACAATCCGACAGACGCTATCTGGAACAGGACTATCAGCGCGCAGGAAAGCTTCTGCCTCTCGTTCTCCGGGTTGCCCGCTATTACGGCCGCCAGCAACACGATCGAAGACATGAGCAGAAGCACGAGCGAAACCGCGTTGATTCTGAAGCTCAGGCTTATCATCAACGAGCCTATGTAAGGATAAGCCTCTGCCACGTTCACGCCGTGGTCCGCTATCGAAACGACAAGGACAAAAAGCGTCAGCATCAGCCCTAGGAACGTCGAAGCTGTGGCAATCTTCCTGCTGAAGTCGTGCCCCAGGAGGAATATGAGCGCCAGTGCCGCCAACGGAACCGAGAGCATCCAGATTATGATCGGCATCATAGCATCACCACGGCGAAGATTATCACCATCGCAAGAATCCCCAACAGGAACACAAGCATGTACGAATTCGCCTGCCCGTTCTCCACGTGCCGCAGCATCTCCGCGAAGCCCAGCACGGCCCCGGCAAGCATCTTCACGAACCTGTACAGCTCGTAATCCAACGCGTCGACAGCAGAAGAGGCGGCAACGACCAGACCCGCTACGCTTGCATAGAACGCATTCACGAAAACGCCGTTATAGAACAATTCCTGTGCAAGACGATTCGCAAACGTCTTCTTCGCGCCACGCTTGAAATAAACATAAGCCACTGCGATGCCGAGGACCGCCACTATGGTCTCTGCCGCAATGCCGATCAGGGACAACGGAGCCGCTTGTCCATAAGCCGAAAGATAACTGGGCAGACGCAAGCACGCCAGCGACGCACCTACGACCAGTGCAGCAAGCACGTATATCGGCAGCAGCATCTGCATCGGTATGAAGCTGAAGTTCGCAGTCTTCCTGCTTTGCTGCGCAGCCGGCTTCTTCAGCGGCAGGAGCAGCCACCTGAAGATGTAGACGCTGCTTGCAAATCCCACCGCAAGCAGTACCAAGTAAACCGGCATATCCGTCGCTGCTGAAGCGTATACGCTCGCCTTCCCGAAGAAGCCGCTCAGGGGGAATATCCCAGCTATCGACAGCACGCCGATCACCGTGGCTATGAGCAGGGGCTTGCCTGCGGCGCCGGACTGCACCAGGTCTATCCTATCCTCATCGTCGTTCGCCTTCATGATCGCGCCAGCAGACATGAAAAGCAGGGATTTGTAGAACGTCTGGACCACAAAGAGCATCATCGCGGCCACGACCGCATTAAGCCCGAGCGCGATGAACATCAAGCCAAGATCCTCTATGGTCGAGTACGCCAATATGCGTTTTATGCGCGTTTCGGTTAGCGCATTGGTGACGCCGATGATGGTAGTTACGATGCCTACAAAGAGGATGACGTTCAGCAGATGCAGCTTCGCAAACAGCGGCAGGAGCACCGCCACCACGAAGACCCCTGCCTTTACCATGGTCGAGGAGTGAAGGAAGGCCGATGTCGGAGTAGGTCCTTCCATCGCGTCAGGAAGCCATTCATTGAATGGAAACTGTGCGGACTTCGCGAACGCGGCAATCAATACGAAGAGCAGGGGCAGCCATGCTGCAGGTGCTGCCGGCGCGGATATTATCGCCGCAAAGCTGAAAGTGTGGTAGAGATCCCATACCATCACCACTGCGATCATCATGAGCACATCGCCGATAAGCGCCACGGTCACTGCCTTTCTTGCAGCGCTTGAAGCTCCATCCTTGCCATGCCAGAAGCCTATGAGCAGGTAGCTGGCCAGGCTCAAAAGTCCCCAGCCCATGAGCATGGTGATGAAGTCTCCCGCAATCGCGAAGAGCATCATAGCAGCCGCAAAGATGCAGGTCTCGAAGTAATAGCGGCTCTGTTCGCTCGGCACCCGCATGAATCCGATCGAATAGGTTATCACAAGCGGGGTCATCACCGCCACGATGAGCAGCAAAAGCATGTTGAGCGGCGCCGTAGACGTGGTTATCTGGAACTGGTACCATATCAGATAGAACCATGTGGTGCTCTGGCTGCTTGCGGCATTGAAGCCCACCACCAGAACGAGTGCAAGCGAGATCAGGCTCGCGACAAGTGCAATGTACTTTATCGGTTCCGGGAGCTCGTTGCCCAGCAGCGCTATGAATGCTGCGATGATCAGCGGCATTACCACGAATAGGGCCAGCATTCAATCAATTTTTAAGGTTCGACATTTTGGTGACATCAAAGCCAATCTCCATCTTGACCAGATACCTGTACACGACCACCAGGGCCATGACCTCGATCGATGCGACCGACCAGAGCGAAAGCAGCAACGGAATTATGTCTCCGTTGACGCTGAAATAGAAGAACATGGTAGAAAGCAGCGTCGATGCGATTATCGCGACTTCTGAAGACAGCATCATGACTAGGAAATGCCTGCTCGCAACCATGCCGCAGATCCCTACTGCGAATATAGCGAAGCCCAGCCCCAGGAAGTATATCGGCATCATCTCATCACGCTTATCCTTCTGAGCATCGTTATCGCGCCCAAGGCCACGCCGAACAGTGCGAAGACCACGGTATAGAGCTGCCCGGAACCGGACGCGAGCTCGCCTGCAATTGCAGTCCCGGAAAGGAGGTTCTGCTGCTGCACCGGGAACGGCGTGTCCGCCGCCAGGTAAAACGTTATCAGGAAGAATGCGACCGAGAGCGCCAATAGAAACGTAAGGTTGGCGTGCACGAAGCGCGAAGTGCCGACCGAGGCAACTCCGACGAAAAGGAAGGTGGCCATCCCCCCGACCATCACGAACAGCTGCAGCAGCGCGAGCAGCGGCTGATCTAGCATGAGAAACAGCAGGGAGTTCGCGAAGAACGCCATCGCAAGCGAGAGCACCGAATGCAGCACGTCCTTGAAGACGAATATCAGCGCTATGGACAGGAGCTCGACCAGCGCCAAGGCAATAAACATGATGAGATACATCGCTCCACCTACTCCAATTCCTCGGGCCTCTTTATGAAATCCCTCCGGTCAAACTTCACCATATCATAATCCTTCGTGAGAACGAGGCACTTGGTCGGGCATACCTCCTCGCACAGCGCGCAGAACAGGCACCTCTCGAGGTTTATCTCCGGCATGAGCTTTGTGCCGTGCTCCGTCTCGGCCTCGACCATCGTTATCGTGACGTTCGGGCATATCCTCGCGCAGGCGGAGCAGCTTATGCAGGTCTGCATGTCAAGCTTGTGCACTCCCCGGTAATTGTCTGCCAATTGTTCCCTCTTTTCCGGGAATTCTAACGTGGCGGGCGCGTGCGCGAGCTCCCGGATGGCCCTCACGATGGGTTTTATTGACATGAAAGTGCCTATCTTACAAATAAGATGAACGAAATTAATAAGTTAACTACTGCCAGCGGCATCAGGTAAATCCAACCCACCTTCAGGACCCTGTCGATCTTCATGCGGACCAACGTGGCCCGTATGATTATTATGGAAAGCACCAGCGCGACGACCTTCAGCAAGAGCCAGACGAATCCCGGCACGATGGCTGGGCCGAGCCATCCCCCGAAGAACAGCAGCGCCATCAGCAGCGTTCCGACGAAGACCCGCGTGTAGTCGAGGAAGAGCGCGAGCCCGAAGTACGGCGCCCCCACGTCGGTGAGCCATCCGGCTATCAGCTCATTGTCCGCTTCCCTGAGGTCGAACGGAGACCGCTCCAGCTCCGCGAGCATCACCATGAAGAACACGACAAAGCCCAACGGCATCGCCAGCACGAACCAGCGGCTCTGCTGCGCGGCGACTATCGCGCCAAGGCCGTAGCCGTTCGCCAGCATCGCGACAGAGACGACGACGAGCATCAGCGGAATCTCATAGCTCACCAATATCATGACGGATCTCTGAGCGCTTATGGAGCTGAACTTGTTGCCGCTCGTCCATCCTGCCAGGAAGAGCAGCAGCGGCGTGAACGATAGCGCGATGAACACCACCAGCAATCCCCACGAGGTGTTTATGCCGACGAAGGAGCCGGTCAGCGGCAGGAATCCCAGTATAATGACGAAGATCGCGAATACCAACGGCAATATGAGCAGGAAGAGCGGCTTGTCCGCATTGTCCGGTATTATGTTCTCCTTCGAAAGCAGCTTGACTATGTCCGCGAGATTCTGCAGTATCCCAAACTTACCCACATAAGTCGGTCCATGCCTCGACTGCACTCTTGCAACGACCTTCCTCTCCATCCAGCCGAACAGGTAGGCAAAAACGCCAACTACCACCCCGATTATTACCGCAAACACTACCAGCGCAAGCAGCAGCGACAGCGGCTGCAGCAGCGCCCCACCCACTATCGTGGAGAGCTTTGCGTAGAAGTAAGAGAAGTAAGACGCTACCGGCTGTGAGGTTATGTCAATAGCCATATAAGCCTGATTGCACATCTTAACTTTAAATTAATGTGTGTTTCATGCCAACCGACCAGGCAAGAGAGGCAATGAGGAACGGCAGCATATCGCTTAGGATAAAACGGGCGGGAATGTTCCAGTTCCAGACCTTCAAGATAAGAAAAGTAGCGTTAGGCAAGGAGCAGTTCGTAGAACTGTACCTGCCGAAGATAGTCGACGTGAGCGAGCTTCACAGGATAGCCAACGAGCTTGATCTTCCAGTAGAAGCGGAGAATGGCAGGGCGTTCCCGGAGGGCAAGGGCGCGAAGGACTTCACAAGCGTGTGAGCGAATTTTTCTGCGCTCACTGCTCATTATCCCTGTTATAAGCGTATCTCAGTGCGGCATGCATCGGGATCGTACCGGCCTCGGGCCGACGCGTCTTCATTATCCCGGCAGCTAGCCCTCAATTCTGCGAAGAAGGCGTTCACCCTATCAAGATAATCAGAGTGCTTCTCAAGCCACTTTGCCTTCTCCTCCTCGTTACCTTTCACATAGAAAGCGCACGTATCCCTCTGGCTGTAGCCCCCCATCCCAAAACCCTTGAGCCAGGGCTCCACCTTGCCTATGGCGTAATCCATGTACTCCTTTTTGCCCGGAAAGTCGACATCCTTCAAAGCGATCAATCCTGCCAGCGTCTCCGCGTCACAGGCGAAATGCGTCCTCAGCATCAGCGAGCCGTCGGATCCGCGGAGGGCGTGCAAGTACTTCACAAATTTAGATTTGTCCTGCGCGTCATTGTTCGCCTCCCAGTAAGCTTTGCCATACAATGCCGCCTGCGCTTTCTCGAACGCCTTGAATCTTCCAGTACGCACCGCAGCCTTCAGGGCCGAATCGTACAACTCGGCAGGCTGATTAAATCTCTCAACGCCCACTCCGGTGTTCGCTTCGGCAGCAGTCTCTCTAGAGATGATGAGCGCGTTCAGCACTGACATGTACTCTCTGCCCTTGGCCTCGAAGACCTTCCAGTCCTTGCCGGGCTCGCAGATGGGCATCAGCCATGGCGGTGCCTCCCGAACCAGCTTGACAAAGGAATTGAGCGTGCCGTTAACTTCCGCAGGCAAGCCCTGCAACGCAATTGGACAATCGACCGTACTGGCTACCTTTTCCATGCCTTCACCCTTACTGGGGATTAGCACTTTTCAGATATTTGTAGCTATCGGTGCGGCATTTTTACGGGAATCCGGCAGTGGTGACGTTCAAAGTTCCGATGGCCACGCTGTTGATCCCGCCGCGCGTGTAGTTCATCGTAATCTCGTAGTTCTCCACCGAAGTCAGCGCGCTTACCATGTTGTAGCATTCGAACTTCAACGATGTTGCCGAATTGCCTTTGACCGTACCATTCACCAGCGCGTTGTACTTGACGCCAGGCAGGTGGCACCCCACTCCGGTTATGTTTATGGGCGAGCCGAGCCTGTTTCTCACGCTCAGGTTTGCGGTGTTGTTGTAGTAGTCGAAGCTGTTGATGCTGCATCCCAGACTTGGGTCGTTGAACTGGCACGTGTTCTTCTGCGCCTGCACCCATCGTGCGCTGCTGCCGTTTATCCTGAGCGCGTTTATCAGCGCAGCGCCGTTCTGGTGTGCGGCCAGGAGATTGCTCTCGTTCACCAGCGAGTACAAGGTCACGGTGTAATTTGCGGTGACTTCCGTAGTGTTCACGAGCCCGTATCCCTGCGCCATCGAGAAGTCCGTGGGCACCGTGATGTACGAGCACATGTGCGTGTTGCCATTGTCATAGGTGATGCCGTAGCACGTGCGGTTCGCCGTGATGTCAACCGCATTGACGGACCTCTGCACGTAGCCGGCGAACAGCCCGTAATCGTTCTGGAAGAAGTTTATTACTCCGAAAGCCGAGTTCGAGTAAGGCAGCGACGATCCGAGTTTGGTTGAATTTGCGTACATGAACCCGGATTGGTAGCGCGTGATCTCCTTGCTTGAGTTAAGCGCGTCGACCAGCGTATTGCTCTCGGTGGGCTGGTATTCCCTGCCCATGAACGAGAGGCACGTGGCATTCTTGCTGTTGTTGTAGTACACGAGCATCTTGGTCCATCCGTTGCTGTACGACGTGCACATGCTGGTCTGGTTGCCGGTACGTGCAACGACTATCCGCGTGCCGTTCACGGTCGCGTTGGACATCGGGACCCTGAAAGTCGATGTTACGAGACCGACAAGGTCCGGGGTAGATCGGGAAGAGCGTCGTGTAGGGAA
>CAIOIN010000038.1 GCA_903858385.1 uncultured Microcaldota archaeon
AAATTCAAAGACGGAACCTCGATTGACTCCAAAGGATACCTAAAGATTACCGCTGGTCCTATGCGCGGAGTCCGTCTTCACCGTCTTATTGCCGCCGCAAAGCTCGGTCGTCCACTCACTAAAGATGAAGATGTACACCATTATGACGGGAACAAGCTCAACGTCTCGCCAGAGAATTTGATAGTGAAAGGGCATAAGGAACACGGAGCGGTCAGCGCGAAGCAGCACTGGTATCTTAAGCAGCATGACATACACCTGAAATCCAAGTGGGATGCGTTCTTTGAGGCAGAGGCGCAATGACCGCCTCGCAAATCGCGCGTACCCTCCACGGCGTCAAGGCTGGAATATGAGACCACCAATCAAAGAAGACACCCGCGAGTTGCCGCCTGAGACGCTACCGGCCAGCATTCATGCCGAATGCACGATCTTGGGCGCGATTCTGCTGGACAATGCTGCCCATACCGAGGCCGAGGAATTGCAGCCGGACGATTTTTCGCTCGACTCGCACCGGCGCATCTTCCTGCGCATGACTGAGTTGATGAACGAAAATCATGCTGTCGATATTGTGACGTTATCTGAAAAACTGTTCTTTTACAAGGAGAGGGATTCCATAGGAGGAGTCGCCTACCTGGCCTCACTAACTGAGGGGCTGCCGCGCCGGCCGCGCATAAAAGAGTACATCGCAATCATTAAAGAAAAGGCCAAATTGAGGCGTATTATGTTGGTATGTTCCGCTGCTATCGCGCAAGCCGCCGACCAATCCACCACCGCTTCTGACATCGTTGAGCAGTTGGGGATAGGTGTGCGTGGAATCAAAGAGAAGAGGAAACCGTGACCCCACCTGCTCCAGTACCTACAGACCCCTACAAGCAAGCCGAAATAATCCGGCAGCAACTTAACCGCGAACGCGAAGGGAAGAAGAAATGACAAATGCAATATCGCATGAGCCTATAAACATGCCGAATTGGTTCGCGATAGGCTTACTCCCTGCCGAAGACGCGGCAATCGCTCTCAAGTCGATTCTAGGCCACGGTGAGGCTGTTCTCGAAGAGTGCGCGACTCGTCTAACCACCATCAAGGAGCGAATCTTCAACATTCGCCTCTGTTGCTTCCGAATCGTCTCGGAACGGGAACTGTGGAAACTGGACATTGACCCTGAATATGGAATCCCATATAAATCAATGTATCGATGGATTCAGGTTCTCTATCCGAGCGACGACGGGCTGCGGTACGCGCTCGAAGCCAACAGTACGCAGAAAGCTCTATCGGCGGCGACGGTGGCTGACCTCTCAGAGATGAAACGCTGTAACGCGGTCCCACTGGCGAGCAAGTTCGTCTCTGATACTTGTCGGCAGGACCGGGCAGTGATAGAGGCGGCAAAGACGGCGACAGAGAAGCAGTTCCGCGAGAAGTTGAACGTAGACCACGGGCAGCATCTGGAATCCACTGAAACACTGAAATTCACCTACTCGAAGGGCGATGCGGAGATGGTAAAGCTGGCCCTGGGGATGGTGGGGAAGCTGATCGGGATAGAAGACTTGTCGGGAGAACTCCTGGCTTTAGCTATCGACTACATCGCAGAACATAGAGAAGAGGAAGAGCAATGATCCGCAAGGCATGGTGTATTCGCTTTGGAATCTCGTGGACGCGCAAGCATC
>CAIOIN010000039.1 GCA_903858385.1 uncultured Microcaldota archaeon
GAGGTCTGCGTTCAAGAGCAACAAGTCCGAGGTAATCGAGGCCAGAGTCGAGGCGTAATCCTCATCTCCCTCCTTTTTGCAATCATAGCCGAAGTACACGCCTGACAAGGTGCCGCTTATGGATCTGAAGGACAAGGAGGGCCAGACATTGAGATACTGGGCAGAAAACGGCATAAACGAAAAAGTGAGAAAGGCCAACGAGATTGGCAAGAAGTTCTATTTCCTTGACGGGCCCCCATATGCCTCTGGAGAGCTCGGGGTGCATCACGTATGGGTCCATACGATAAAAGACCTGGTTTTGCGATACAAGAAGTACAAGGGCTTCAATGTGCATGACCGGGCCGGCTTCGATGTCCACGGCCTGCCAATAGAATTCAAGGTCGAGAAGAAGCTCAACATACAATCGAAGCATGACATCGAAGACCGGGTCGGAGTGGAGACGTTCGTGAAAGCGTGCAAAGACTATGCTGAAGAACAGGTCAACGGCGCCATCATAACCTTCCAGAGGTTCGGCTCTTCATTGGATTTCAAGCATGTCTATCTTCCTTATGAAGATTACTACATCAACAAAGGCTGGCAGCTGTTCAAGGAGATGCACACCAAGCATCTGCTGTACAAAGGCCACCAGCCGCTCGCCTATTGCCCGAGGTGCGAGACCTTCCTCTCCGCCCAAGGTCCCGAAGTTGAATATGCAGATGAGACCGACCGGTCGATATTCGTCAAGTTCAAGATCGAAGAGAGCGAAAGCTCGCACATCCAGTTCGAAAAGGACACCTATCTGGTGATATGGACCACGACGCCGTGGACGCTGCCGGCCAACATGGCCATTGCGGCGAATCCAAAAGAAATGTACGTAAGCGCCGTGATCAACGGCGAAAACTACGTGGTCGCCAAGGCCCGCTTGGACGAGTTCGCTGCGCGGCTTGATTCAAGCTCCATAATAAAGAAGGAGTTCTACGGCAGCGAGCTAGAAGGTACGCACTTCTCGAGCCCGTTGCAGGCAGAAGTGCCCATGCAGAAGAAATTTTCGAAATACCACAAAGTAATATCGAGCGAGAGCTTCGTGTCGGTAAAGGAAGGAACAGGACTGCTGCATGTCGCGCCAGGTCATGGGCCGGAAGACTACAAGCTGGGTAAGCAGTACAAGCTCCCGATATTCGCGCCGGTCGATGAGCATGCAAGATACACGAATGAAGCCGGGAAGTTCGCCAATCTCTATGTCCCGAAAGAGGCGAACGAAGCGGTAATGGCAACGCTGAAGGCGAGCAAGAGCCTGCTCTACGAAGGTTCAATAACCCACAGCTACCCACACTGCTGGCGCTGCCACAGCAAGCTGATAGTCAGAGCGGCAGGGCAGTGGTTCATAAACATCCAGAAGATCAAGAACAAGATGCTGAAAGAGAACGAGAAAATAGTATGGCATCCGGCGTCGGCCCGCGAGGGCTTTGCTGAGGCAATAAAGAGCTCTCCGGACTGGTGCATCTCAAGGCAGAGATACTGGGGTGCTCCATTGCCGATATGGGTCTGCGCAGCGTGCAATGAAATGGAAGTAATAGGTTCGTCAGAAGAGCTCAGGGAGCGGGCAAAGCTCAAAGAACCGATAATCAACCTTCACAAACCCAATGTTGACAGGGTCACTTTCAACTGCAAGAAATGCAACGGAATCATGCAAAGAGTGCCGGACATCTTTGACGTCTGGTATGATTCGGGCATATCCCACACTGCAAGCCTCAATGACGAGGAATTCAATACTCTCTTCCCTGCGGACTGGATCACCGAAAGCTTAGACCAGATACGCGGCTGGTTCGCCGCGCTGCTCAGGACAAGCGTAGCAGTGTA
>CAIOIN010000040.1 GCA_903858385.1 uncultured Microcaldota archaeon
ATGTGACGGAGGTCGACGTGGAGACCGTGGTGACTATGAACGTTGTGGTGATCGAGGTAGTGGATGACGATGTCGATGTTGTGGTCAAAACCACACCGGTAGAAGCCTTCACGATGAGAGTCCCTATAACCGTGTGCGAGAAGCCGGAACCGGGGTTGGTGTAATTGATTATGAGGTATCCGCTGTACAGGCTGCCCACCCTCTTGGTGGTGACAGAGCCGTTCTCGTAGCATTTTGTCAATACCGTGGCGTTGCTGCCAGTTATGATGTTGACGGGAAAGCCGCTCGTCTGCATGTTGCTTATTGTACCGTTCGTGTTGCAGCCCACGCTTGTCACGCTTATGGTGGATGCAGCCGATTGCCCGATGTTCACTAGCAGATTGCCATTGTACGCAAGTATGACTTTGTTGCAGCTGAGCTGGCCTGAAAGAGTGCAGAATGTAGAAGCGTAGACCGAGGGGTTGAATGCGCCGAGTAGGTAGAGGACCGTGAGCACGACCGCTGCGACCAATATGGTCCAGCCGTAGGTCATAAGGTACTCGATGGCGCTCTGCGACTTCTGCTTCGCGCGAGGCGTCCGGCCGGCCGCGGCACGAGCGCTCTTTGATGGCTGCATTTGACTCATTTTCTTATGGCTTTGAAAGCTTTTAAATTATTGCGTCAGTGGCGACGGAATGGGAGGGGTAGATGAGATAACCTTCCGAGGATGTTTCAGGTTTTCTGCAGCGTGTGCATAAGAGCAAGTAGTCTATTTAGGGATCGGGGCCGCCGCCACCGAGCCAGCCACCACCCGAACCAGGCACAGCACACGCACCAAAACCCATTGCAATTGGATAACTTGTTGTGGAGGACCAGGTGCCGACGCCTGTTGACGATACCGGTGCGTAGTAGACCTGGGTGAAGGGACTTGCAGCGGTGGTGCCGATGCAGTACATGTAACCGATGGAGACGACACACGTATCCTGGTATATCTGAAGGGGGTAGCTTGTCGATGATGACCAGGTGCCGATTCCTGTTGAGGACACTGGCGCGTAATAGAGAAGGTTGTAGGGGCTTTGGTAGGCACCGCCGAGGCAGTATATGTAGCTGTTGTAGATGGAGCAGCCTGCCTGCCCAAAGCCGACGGGAAAGTTTGCCAGATTGGTCCAGGTTCCGATACCTGTTGAAGATACGGAAGCGTAATTGATATATTGATCGCTATAGGTAGCATCGCCGACGCAGTAGATGTAGCCACTGTTTATGGAACAGCCGGCATAGGTCAATCCGTTAGGATAGCTTGTCGTAGAGGACCAAGTGCCTATTCCCGTTGTCGATACCGGTGCATAGTAGACCTGGGTGTAGGGGCTAGGACCGCCAACACAATAGATATAGCCACTGTAGATGGAGCAGCCCCCTACATACATCGCAACAGGATAGCTTGTCGATGATGACCAGGTGCCGATTCCTGTTGACGATACCGGTGCGTAGTAGACTTGGGTGTATGGTGCCGCCTGGTTGGTACCGACGCAGTAGATGTAGTTGTGGTAAATGGAGCAGCTTGCGGTGGCCATGCCAATCGGATAACTTGTTGAAGCGGTCCAGGTGCCGATTCCAGTCGTTGATGCTGATGCGTAGTAGACCTGGGTGTATGGTGCCGCCTGGTTGGTGCCGACGCAGTAGATGTACTGCGCAGTTGTTGATGATGTTGATGAAGTGGAGGTTGATGTCGAAGAGGTGGAGGTCGACGAGGTGGAGGTCGTTGATGAGGTGGACGTGGTCGAGGTCGAGCTTGTGGAGGTTACTGATGTCGTAGATGTCGATGTAGAGGTGGTCGTGTAAACTATCGGGGTTGAGGCTTTCACAAGCAGCGTACCGGTTATGGTGTGCGAGAAATGCGAGATTGGATTGGTGTAGTTGAGCGTTAGGTACCCGTTGTAGAGATTGCCCGCCTTCCTGGTCGTTATAGAGCCGTTCTCATAGCACTTCGTGAGTATCGTCACGTTGGTGCCCATCGTGATGTTGATTGCGGGACTGAGGGTCTGCATGATCGTGTTGCCTGCCGAGGAGTTGGTGTTGCAGCCTATGCTGGTTATGCTCACCACGGGCGCGAACGACTGGCTTATGCTCACCAGGAAGTTGCCGTTGTATGCGAGCGTGAAACTCACGCAGGTGAACGGCCCGGGCAGAACGCAGAAAGTAGACACGTTTCCGGCCGGCGTGAATGCGCCTAGGAAGTAGAGAAGCGCGAGCACGATGGCAGTGATCAGTATGGTCCAGCTGTAGGTCATCAGATACTCGATGGCGCTCTGCGACTTCTGCTTCGCGCCGAGTGCCCGTTCCTTGTTGACTCGGTCGCTGTTCGATGGCTGCATGTGATTCTGTCCCATATCTCTTGGAAGATTTTTAAATTCTCGTTTCGCCGCGCATGGCCTGTTCGGATGCCTGCGGCTGCTGTGCGTAAAATCAGTAATAGGCGTTTTGGGTCATGCCTGCGTGACTTCGAGCTTCCGCACTTCTATCTTGTTCAGCTGCGCGATGTGGCCCAGCCTTGAAGCGAGGTCGGACTGGAACTTGCCTTCCAGGATCGCGGCGACGATCGCGCTTGCGTTGTTCTCGAGGAAGTAGCCTTTCGCCATCTCTGTTGCCTCCTTTCTTATGCCGACTATCTTCCTGGCAGTTGCCCTCTGCCTGGTTATGATGAGAAGCTTGACCACCATCTTGACTCCGTCCTTCGTCTGCACGTTCTGGACAAGGGTGGCGACGCTCCTGTACTTCCTGACCAGTGAGCGTATGTAGCTGTAGAGCTGCTCCATCGAGACGAGCTTCGTGCTCGCGGTGGTGCCATTGACCCCGGTTATCTTGAACTTGACGTTGGTGTAGGCGTGGGACGGGTTGTGCGTCAGCGCATCGAGGCTGACAACGATGCTCCTGCCCATCGCTGCCTCGTCGTCGTTCGCCGGCATCTCCCCTATGAGCGCCGTGTTGAACTCGCTCGGAGCGTAGACCGAGAACCACTTTTTCATCTTCCAGGTTTCCTTCTTTTGAAGTGCCATTCAATCAACTCGTTCCCTTTATCAGCAGTTCCGCGGTCTTGGGGTCGTATCTCCAATCCTTCGGCAACGCACCTTTCCGTATGTAGTACTTTGTCAATCGCCATATCTTTGATTCGGTCCTTTGCAGCCTTGCCTTGTTGCTCATGTCCTGGTGGTTCTTCGCCAGGTGCTTGTTTATGCTGACCGATTTCTTCATCAGGTCGAGAAGATCGCTCGGTATAGCGGTTGCGACTCCCTTTTCCTTGAGCACCTTCAGCATGGACCTGCCCAGCAGGTGCTTCGCGTACGGCACCTTGTGGTCCTTCTTCAGCAGCTCGCCTATCGCGGCCGGGCTCTTGCCCTGCTTCGCGTAGCCGACTATTATCGTCTCGGCCTGCTCCTTGCTTATGCCTTCCGGCAGCTTGGCCTCCGCCATCGTAGGCTTCCTCGACCTTGATTTGCCGTGCTTCTTCGAATGCATCCTAGCCATTAATATCATCTAAATTGGTTAAACGACTATCTCAACAGAGTACTGCTGGTGTTTGCTCACCTTGACGCTTGAGGATTTGCAAATCTGCCCTATCTCTGACTTTGCCGCTTCTGTTGCTTTATAGTATTCTTCTGGAACATTTATATTAATTGATGTTATCGGCTTGTTGAGCGCCAGCTTGCCCCTTGACTTCTGCTTCCTCACTTCCGATATTATGTTGTTCACGAATGTGCCTGCAGCTTCGTAATCAACGTCGAAGAGCTCGTTGCTGAAGACCAGCCCGTTTATCACGTAATCCGACGGCCTTGACCGTTCCTTGTACACGGGCATCGACGCGATGGTGATGCTTTTTGCGCTGAACAGCGAATTCACCTCCTCGACAGCGTGCGGGGCTATCGGCGCCAGCAGCTTCAGCGTGCTCTCGAGCACTGTGTTCAGGGCGAACACCGCCGCCTTCCTGCTCTTTTCCATCTTCTTGTCCTCGGAGTATATCCGGTGCTTCACGTTCTCTATGTAGTAATCGCAGAACTCGTGCCAGTAGAAGTTTATCAGTATCGTTGCAGCGTCGTAGAAGTTGAACGCCTCGTAGGAATCAAGAACCTGTTTTATCGTCGTGTTCAATCTGTTGAGTATCCATATGTCGAACAGCTCCAGGTCCTTGCTGGGCTCTATCTTCGGCACTGCCGATTCCGCAAGCGCGCCCTTGACGAACAGCGCCGAGTTGGACAGCTTGGTTATGAAGTTCTTTGCATACTCGATGTCGTTGTAGATGAAGGGCTTGTCCCTGCCTATCGCACCGCTCAGCGCTGACCAGAGTCTTATCGCGTCCGCAGGGTACTTCTTGAGCAGGTCGTCCGGAGAGACCCCGTTGCCCTTGCTCTTGTGCATGCGCTTCCCGTCGGTGCCCAGTATCATGCCGTTGATCAGCAGGCTCTCGAAGGGCTTGTTGCCCGTCAGTATGAATGACCTGAATATCGTGTAGAACGCCCAGGTCCTTATTATCTCGGTGCCCTGCACCCGCAGCGCCGATGGGAACAGCTCCTTGAATCTTTCCTTGTCCTCCGGCCAGCCGGCTATGATCAGGGGCGTTATCGATGAATCGACCCAGACGTCACAGGTGGCGCTTTCGCCGATGAGCTTGCCGCCGCACTTCGGGCATTTGTCCATCGGAGGCTTGCCCGATGTCGGGTCTACCGGCAGATTTTCTTTCTTCGGAGCGACTATCGACGAGCATTTCTCGCAGTACCAGAAGGGTATGGGCGTGCCGAAGACCCTGTTCCTCGATATGAGCCAGTCGTAGTCTATGAACTTCGCCCAGTCGTCCAGATATTGCCGCGTGAACTCCGGGACCCATTTCATCTCCCTTGCAAGTTCGATGATCTTGTCCTTGTAATCGAGTATCTTTATGAACCACTGCGTCGAAAGAATGAATTCTATCTCCGTGCCGCACCTGTCGTGCACCTTGACCGCATGCATCAGCTTCTCCTTCTTCGCCAATGCGCCGTTCTTCTCCAGTTCCGCCATCAGCGCCTCCCTGGCTTCGCCCACCTTCAGGCCGGTGAACTCCTTGGCGTTCTTCAGCTTCCCATTCTCATCGATGGCTTCTATGAGCTTTAGTTTGTGCTTGTAGTACATGGTTCTGTCTGCCTTGTCGCCGAAGGTGCAGACCATCTCCGCACCCGTGCCGAAATTCATGTCCACGTCAGTGTCGGCTATTATCTCCACCGTAGCGCCGAAGACCGGCGACTTCACCTTCTTTCCCACCATGCCCTTGAACCGGTCGTCGCTCGGATTGACTGCGATGGCGACTAGGGCATGAAGCAGCTCGGGTCTTGTGGTTGCGATGATTATGTCCTTGCCCTTCGCCCCGACTATCGGGAATTTCAAGTATGCGAACGTGGTCTCGGCGTTCTTGTCCTCGGTTTCGGCGTGGGCGATCGCGGATCTGCACTTGGAGCACCACTCTACAGGGTATTCGCCGCGGTACAGCAGGTTCTTGTCGTGCATCATCAGCAGCGAGAGCTGCACCTTTGCCCGGTAATCTTTAGACATCGTGATGTATTCATACCGATCGTCGAATGAGAAGCCTAGCACGTTCATCTGCTTCTTCATCGCGCTGAGATTTGACGCCGCCATCTCCGAGCATTTCGCGTAGAACTCCTG
>CAIOIN010000041.1 GCA_903858385.1 uncultured Microcaldota archaeon
TCAGCTCGTATATGCCTGAGCGCTCCGCGTTGCTGACGCTCTCGAATATCAACTGCTTGCCCATCTTCTTGATCATCCCGGAATTGGTCGCGTAAGTCTTTATGTCGTCTTTCGTGAATCCCGGGCCCGCGATGATTATCGTGTCGACCCGCATGTTCCTGACCGTGTCGAGCACGCTGTCGAAATATTTCTTTTCTTGTTCCTGGAAGTCCTTCTGCGACATCCTCTTGCTCAATCTGCTGTACATCTCGTTGCCGAACTCGACGCCATAGCCGAGCATGTACGCCGGCAGAGCCTTCTCGTCGTCGACGACTATCAATCCAAGCCGCGGCTTCTTCGAGTCTGCCACCGCATCCTTCGCCACCTTGACGAGATAATCGGGCCACTTGGGCTTCACAAGTTCGAGCGTGTCACCTGGCGCTATGTTCAGCGTATGGTAGCTGTTTAGCTTGACATATTCGAGAGGCTTTCCCTCGACTATCTTGCCCAGGACCCTAAGACGTGAGGCGCTCTTGTCGAGCTCTGTCTTCTCCACGCGCAATGTTATCATCACCTGCTTCAGCTCTCCGATGTCCCCTTCGCTCGGGCGGAAGCGGCGCTCGCTCTCCGATTTGACCAGATCGTTAGCGAAGATTATGCGCTGCACCGTCCATAAATCGTCGAGAGTCTCCATCTTGAGCTTCAGCGAGCCTACGCCTTCATAAAACTTGATTATCCTCATCGGAAACAACTCTGTTGTTAATCGTAGCTTCAGCAAGATATATATAATTGGGCATACTTCCATCATTCATTCTGCTGATGCAATGTTCCTTTTTGGCATATTATCGGGGGTATCGTGGCTGCTCGCGAACTCGTCAACAATCATACAAAGCCTTGTGGCCAACTACGGCTACCTCGCGATATTCGTCCTTATGGTGCTTGAGAGCGTTTCGCTGCCCGTGCCGAGCGAGGTGCTGCTGCCGCTGAGCGGCTACCTCGCCGCGAAAGGCTCGTTGTCCTTCTGGCCGATCTTCGTGGTCGTCATGCTAGGGGCATTCGTCGGCAATGCGATCGCCTATGCGATAGGATATTACATCGGCAAGGACGTCATCTACAAGCACCTGCAGCTCTTCCGCATAAAGAAGAAAACATTGGACCAGTTCGACAAATGGTTCGAGAGCAACGGCTTTGCTGCGGTCTTCCTGTCGAGGCTGGTGCCGGAAGTCCGGGCTCTGATGAGCTTCCCGGCGGGATTCGCAGAGATGCCGCTGAAGGAGTTCTTCTTCTACTCGATGGCCGGCGCTG
Source organism: uncultured Microcaldota archaeon (assembly GCA_903858385.1). GTDB lineage: Archaea > Micrarchaeota > Micrarchaeia > Micrarchaeales > Micrarchaeaceae > CAIOIN01. The sequence goes on from CAIOIN010000041.1 coordinate 1,285, forward strand.
CGATATGGAATCTCGTATTGATGCTGTTCGGCTTCTACCTCCTATCAGCGGACAGCGCAGTCATAGTCATGGCCTCGATAGGCGTCTTCGCCATAGCGCTCTACGTGATATACAAGGTAGCCATGAAGAAGATGAAGAAGTAGGTTATCTTTTCCTGTACTCGAAATAGCTGGTTACCTCGCCGTACCTGCTGCCCATGTTCTTCGACAGGTAGTCAGCGACACCGCCACCTCCGACTCCCGGAATCCTGGCCTTCACTATGAAGCCATACTCCCCTTCAGTCAGGAACACGCCATCGACATGCTTGAGGCCTATGAGCCTCAGGGCGAGCTCCTCGGCGTTGGTATTGGGTCTGGGCTTTATGAAATAGAATTTGTGCATTGCGTTCCTTCTGACTTTGCCGCTCATAGCACATTCACCGCAATGACGGCAACACACGCCACTATCACAGCAACCGACAGAACAAGACCTACAAAATGCAGTTCGGATATCATCATAGGATCAATTTCGGATAGGAGTAGGGTGGAATCGTGCGGTCGGGAAAAAGATAAGACAAGCAATCCATCTCAATTCCTTAGTGCCGTCCTCCAGTGTGTGGTAAGAATGGTTGAAAACAGCCTTGTATGAAATAGCGCCGTTTCTCCCGTCAGGGGTCTTCAATCGAAGATCCATGTTCCCCACAATTCCACCCATATGATATTATGAAGTTTATGGTATTTATCTATAAGTACGGCAAATCATCGTATTTTCCCTCGATGCATCGAAAAAATCCATTCTAAACTGCAAATATTACTCCTTTCTATACGTTGTCTAATACGAATTAAACTTTGTAAAAAGAGAAACCTTTTAATATTATATACGTTGTTAGTTATAGTATGCAATACGTCCCGACAAGCGTAGTAGAAACATTCCAAAGACTGAAGAAGGACAGCCCATCCTACATAACGCTCAAAGTCATACGAGGAAAATATTTTTACGTCTATAAAGAAAAAGGCGAATGGGATAAAATAAACAAGCGCCAGCGCATAACCTCCAATTACCTCGGTAAGATAACCAAGGAGGGCATATTCGTCAAGAAATCCGAACACGTGCAGAATGATCTAGAAAAGGCCGAGGCGCTTATCATGGCTCATGGCGGCAAGGTAGAGATGCCTAATAAAAATCAAGCCACAATTCGTCCTGGCGAAGAAGAAAAGATGATGCCTGACGACGTAGACAAAGCGCTCTTAACCATCCTGAGCATGAATGCAAAGGCTGATCTCTCGTACTGGGGGGAGCAATTAAAACTCAAAGGTTCTACGGTGTATTCACGCGTCAA
>CAIOIN010000042.1 GCA_903858385.1 uncultured Microcaldota archaeon
AAGAATGCTTGGAACATTCCTAGGCCTGCTACTTCATCCGAGTTCCCCTGGAATCCGATTGCCTGGACAATTTCGCGAACAGCTTGCCTATCCGGCCCGTTCCCGTGCAAAACCTTCGTAGCCATCGACGCCGATACTTCCGGAGGAAAGTCTCTCGGATTTTGAGAAGACAGCACGGTACCTACACCGTATGCGCGACATTCGCGAACTAACTTTTCGATGAACTCCGACTCCAGCACTCGATGTGCTTCATCGAAAAACAGAATCTGTCTAATAGATGAGGAATGCTTTTGTGAATTGAAATACAGATGGGCTGACATCACGACAAGCTGGGCCAAACCGTTTTTGAGATCGTCGCTTTGGATTCTGCTCAGGTTCAGTACGCATGAATGGGTCAGCAGCGTGTTGAACGATAATGCGCGGAACTCGTCCTTAAAGATGCCAAGCGTGAAAAGCGGGTCGAGTCGGTTGTATGCAGAAATGTTGGCCTGCCTGAGGCGGGGTCCGATGCTTTCGAGACTGGGAAACCGAAGTCCTTCTCTAAACTCATCGCTTCCAGTGACCGGGAGATTCTCATCAGAGAATGCATCAGATATCGCGCTCTTCAACGCTGCTTCTTGTTGGTCGCCTAATCCGTACGTTCTCTTTAGCACGGAGGCGACGCCAGCGATGTGTAGACCTGGTTGATAGAGCAGCTTTCCGGTGCCAGGATGCTCCACTGGATAAGGGATCAGCGGATTATAGGGTAGCCCGTCGAAATTCACTTCTACCTGTTGTAGGTTGGCCTTTTGAACAAATGGAACATCACCCGCAAAATCGTTCTTGAAGTCAACAACAAGCGTGTTCTTTCCCTGCCTACGGAACTGGCAAATTAGGTACTTAAGTAATTGGGTCTTTCCTTTTCCCGAAGAGCCGGTAACCATCACGTTCAGGTTTTCCAGCGGGTCTACAGGAGATTGAGGATCAAAATAAACGGGCCTGCGGGCATCGTCAGACCCGATAAGGATCTTTGCGAGTTGACCATCGCTCGCTGTAGACACCTCCTGTGGTCTGGAATTTTGTTGGTTCGAGCCTCCGTGCGACGTCGCAGCATCATCTGTGGGCTTCGCCGCCTTCGAAGCATCAATAGAGGCACTAGTCAAAGCAGTAAGTGGCTGAGGACTGGGCACTAGGGGATCTGGTGCTGACTTCGATGGCGCCTGGGACTGGGAAACAAAGAAATTTGATAGTCGTTCCCGCACTGCCCGGACCTGGGGGGTTTCCTTCAAACCCGGCCAATGCTCCTTGTTGAAACGAATCCAGAGGCCGTCAGGCAGTGGAACTACATCCGCGATGCCTGGCAATGTCGCCTCCGTTGTGACGAGAACTGCTTCGTGCGCGTGCTGCCCAATCTTGTACTTAGCTCGGAGCAAACGCTCCAGTACTGCTTGTTCGAGTAAAAGACGATCAGATGCCTGCTCCCGTAAAGAGGGACACGAAATGCGGAGTCCAAACTTCACCAAGGCTACGAGCGCAAGACGTTCTGGCATCCCTCCTTCGGTCAAGCCTATTGAAGCAAGTTCAATAAACTGGCGTGCCGTTGCAGCGGCTTGTTCTAACGCTTCAAGTGCAAGCTGCCGGTTATAGGTCCCAGAGCAATACTTAGCCTCCACACCTGCAACATAAATTTCCAGGTCGCCATCTGGTTTCAAAAGTAATTGAACAGCAAGTAAGTCTGTCCTCTTGTTGGAATCATTTCCGGACTGGCCCGTTGAAACACCAAAGAACGACCTGAATGAATCGACGGGCAAGAGGAATCCGGCGCGGTCCTTTCCAGATTGAAGCGGGCCTTCTTGAATAGCTTCAGGTCCTTGAAAGAGCCTAATTGCCCCGACAAGTCCTACGACACCAAGGGCATGCCGGCCGGAGCGCAGAGATTCTCCCCCAATTGCGATTCCGACCCCCCCGATGTCTTCAAGGAATTTCGGCGCCACATCTTCTCCGCCAAAGAAATCGCGAACAGCCAGCGAGAATCCTGGTGGGATACGGGATAGGATATAAAACGTATTTTGACGCTGTCTTATATCAACGCGGTAATCCCACAAGGCTCGCTCTTGGATCCCCTTTGCAAAGCCATCTCGAACGTACTTCACAAAAACAGCGGGGTCTAGGCCTCCAGCAGGAATCACGGCCCAATTGCTTTGTAGCCGATCAGGTAGCTCAATCTTGCTGGTCAGGACTAAAGATCCATGAACTAGTCTGCTCCCATCGGCAGCACTGTCCAAGAACTGCTTTCCGAATGAATCAGGCCCTTCCGGCGGTGTATCGAACTCGTAGGAGGTGCTCCGCGGTACGAAATCGCCTCCCGCTGAGAGCCAGTTGAGAGGCTCGCTGAATACCGCCTCTCGTCCAGCGCCGCGCGGAAGCCGGTATAAGCCATCGTTATTAGAGAAAGCACCGGTGCTTACCCCGGAAAGCATATCAACGTCATCGCAGTCATTATTTGCTCCATCGGCGCGATATAAGCAGAGGGGAGGATTCTGGAAGGACACTCCCTCAATAAGGCCAATGTCACCCTCTAATTGGACATGGAGCCCGCCTGGAAGCTTCTGCCCGTCAGAAGTCGGAACCCCTTCTTCGTGGATAAAGGCGTCAGCATCTTTGATCAGCTCATCCGCACTGTATCCTGGTCTTACCCGTACACTGAGTGAACGGCGGGAAGGAAATGCACGGGTATAGTTTGCAAGGCACGCGCTCAGTAATCCTTCGATCTCGCCTTGGGACAGATGTG
>CAIOIN010000043.1 GCA_903858385.1 uncultured Microcaldota archaeon
CCGGAAGAAGGCCGAGGCGAAGTTCGGCTTCTCGATATACCAGGGCCATGGAACCCCTTCAGGCAAGCTCAGGATAATACAGATAAGAGACCTCAAGGGCAACCTGATAGACGCAGAGGCGTGCGGTGGCCTCCACCTAGGGGGCAAGGAATCCGAGATAGGCCTGATAAAGATAATACGCTCATCAAGGATACACGACGGCATAAACAGGATAGAGTTCGTTGCCGGACCTGCTGCTCTCGAACACGTCATCAACATGGAGCACAGCATAGACAACCTCGCGAAGCTCACCGGCGTGGATCGGGACAAGCTGGAGCCGGGCCTGTCTGCCAAGATGAAGGAATTGGGCATGTACAAGTACAGCTACGAGTTCATGGAGGAGCAGCTCAGCGGCTACGTCGCGAAAGAACTGTCGGAAGAGCGCGACGACTACGTGGTCAGGGAATTGGATTACGAAAGAAGCATGCTCAGGAAGATAGCCACGAAGTTCGCAGACGCAAAGAAGAAAGGCACAATATTGATCTACAACAAAAGGTCAGAGGCCGTCTCCGTCTCCGGAGTGGAATCCGAAGAGGATGCGCTGGGATTCGCCAAAGCAGAGGCGAAGAAGCTGGGCATGGAGTTCAAGGGCGGCGGCTCGAAGAGGATAGCGGAAGGAAGGCTGGAAGCGAAGGCGTGATATTTTGGACGGAAATATTTACCTGATAATAATTTACCCGCTGGTCTACATACTCCCGGCCTACGCGGCCAACGGGGCACCGGTCATCTTCGGAGGCGGCAGGCCGCTCGACCTCGGGAAAAGATTCGGGAAAAAGAGGATATTCGGCAACAGCAAGTCGATAAGGGGCGCAATAGCCGGCCTCATCGCGGGAATAATGGTCGGCATCGCCGAGAGCCAAGTGTTCCCCTATCTGCTCTACATCTCAATTGCCTTGGCTCTAGGCGCGATATTCGGGGATCTGCTCGGCAGCTTCATAAAGAGGCAGGCGGGCATGAAGCCCGGCACTACGGTCCCATTCCTCGACCAGTACGGCTTCTTCGTCTTTGCGCTTCTATTCGCATTACCATTTGGCAATCTGCCAACCCTGTACGGCTTTCTGTTCCTCCTGCTTCTTACCGGGCCGCTGCACCTGATCGCCAACATCTGCGCGAACAAGCTGAAGCTCAAGAAGGTCCCGTGGTAAGCGCCCTTTTCCGGCAACGGCAAGAAGAGCGGACAACAAGCTTAAAAGCTTTATCAGAAAAGATGATAGGAATCCCATGAATGAGATGTTCCCGCTGAACACAGGCATAACAGAACTTCGCAGCCTAATCAAACTCGCCAAGGACAACGGGAATTCCATAGTTCTCTCGAAAGTCGCAGAAGAGACGAAGAAAGGGATAGATGTACTGTTGCCGCTTGTGGATGCGTGCAGGATGCTCGGGCTCTGTTCGGTCAGCGAAGGCTCGATACATCTTACCGAATATGGCGTCAACCTGACTGCGGGCAACATGCGCAACGAGCTCTCAAGGCAATTGGCAAAGACCGAACCCTTCAAGCACGTCCTGGAGATAGTCGGATTGCAGAAGCGCATCACCACCGGCAAGCTCGCGGACCTCCTCAGCGGAGCCGGCATAACTCTCTACACGGAAAAATCAGTCGATGCGGAGCTCCTCAAGACGCTGCTGCTCAAATGGGCGGTGAGGCTTAGGATGTTATCGTACGACACTAATACGGATACATGGTCGATTCCGACAAAACCGGCAAAGTGAGCTGTGCCGAAAAGACGGATCTCACATCCTAGGATTCCGCGGCAACTATTCCGTCAGCACTCCATAGACGTGATCAACCAGATCCATGAACTCCGGGTCCCGCCTGCTCCTCGGGTGCTTCAGCTCTACCGTTTTTATCTCCTTGACGTGCGACGGCTTGTTCGAGAGTATCACTATCTTGTCCGACAGCTCAACGGCTTCCTCGACGTTGTGCGTCACCATCACCACGGTGTTCACGGATATGTCGTTGCTCTTTAGCATGTGTATTATGTCTGATCTCAATGTTTCGGCTGTGAGCTCGTCAACGGAGCTGAACGGCTCGTCCATCAGCAGCACCCGCGGTTCGGAGGCTATGGCGCGCGCCACGCCTATGCGCTGCTTCATGCCGCCGCTGAGCATGTTAGGGTATGAATTCTCGAATCCGTCCAATTTGAACTTCGCAAGCAGTTTTTTCGCGACCTCCGTCTTTTTGTCATCGTCCATGTCGGAAGCCGACAGCCCTATCTTCACGTTCTCAAGATTGGTGAGCCACGGCAGCAGGCCGAAATCCTGGAAGACGAAGGATATCTCCTTTATCGGTTCCACCACCTCCTTCCCTCGGTACAGGACCTTCCCGGTATCCGGCTTTATCAGCCCTGCCATTATCCTGAGAAGAGTGCTCTTGCCGCAACCCGATGGCCCTATCAGGGAGACGAACTGGTCCATCTGGCTGGAGAAAGAGATGTCCTCCATTATCTTCAGGGCGCCGAAGCTGTACGAGACATCCTCTACCTGCATAATGTCCATTATGGCACCATTTTTGTTACTTGTACACCTTTGCAACGCTGTTGTAAGCCCTCTTCCAAAGGAACCTGTTGATCAGTATTATCATCACAGTCAGATTTATCAATGCTAGCGCCATCAGCCAGTAATTCCCTGCCGTGAGCTGCGCATCCAGGTAGGTGCCCATGCCAATGCCCACCGAGGTTATCACGTTGCCGTTCCCCAATGCCGTCGAGGTGAAATGCTCCGCCACTATGCTGGCATTCCATTCCGCGGCTATGCAGGTCACTGCGCCTGTTATCAGTCCCGGCACTATCGCCTGAAGGTAGATGTACCTCCATGCCTTTATCCCCTTCACCCCGAACACCTTCTTCGCCTCCAGCATGCTGCTCTGTATGGCATTCCTGTTCGACATCGTTCCGAATATCACGTACCACAGACCGCTCAGCACGAAGATCACGAACGCGACCAGCTCATTGTGGTACGGTGCGTTCCGAAGCTCCAGCGCTATCAGGGGCAGCAATATGGTAGCAGGTATCGATGCGAGCACCTGGAACAGGGTCACGTAGGCGTTCCTGTGCTTCGTCATGAATATGAGGTAGACGCTAGCCGGCACGGACACTACCAATATCACTGCGAAAGCCAGCCAGATCCTTGCGAACGATGCCGCCAATGCGACCAGCACGTCGTACTCATAGCCTAGATCTTGGTTGCTGATGATTCCAATGCGGTACAGCAAAAGGAGCAGCAATAAAGCCGCTGCTACGGCAAGCAGCGCGTAGACGCGTTTGTCCATCAAACCCGCTTTCGTCGTCGGTTTTGCCGCTCCTGCAATGCTGGCCGCATTGGCCCCGCGGGAACTGTGGTTATGATGGCCCAAATCTATCATCTTGATGTGCCAGTGTATCTTTGGGAATTTCGGCGTCTTCAGCCTGTGCATGAAATTCGAGAACCTGTGCTTCCTCTGCTTCTGATCGTTGTACGGCGAAAAGAAGGTTTCAAGCGGCGCGAACAGCAGGGCTCTCGTGAGCACCACGAAAAGTATGAATATGCCTATCCCGACAGCGTACTCGAAATAGTTGCCTGACAGCGCCAAATTCGTGAGCGCCACCCCTATGCCGTACTTGACCGTATACGTGCTGTTGGCCGTTGAGAATATCTCGCTTGTGACAAGATAAAAGAGCCCTATGGACCAGGAAAGCATCGCCTGCTCCACGACCTTCGGCATGCTTGCGGGTATCCATATCTTCCGGAGCCTGCCGAGCCCGTTCATCCTGTACATCTTTGATACTTCCGAAACTTCCAGCGGCAGGGTCTTCACGGCTTCGAAGGCGCCGAATATTATGTTCCAGACCATGCTCGTTATTATGAGAAATATAACCGCGATGTTTATGCCCACATAACCCGGCAGCGAGCCGACGATGATGTAGATCACAAAAGGGAAGAATGCAAGAATCGGCAGCGTCTGCAGTATGTCAATTATCGGCATCACTATCTTCTCCGCGCGCTCGTTTCTTGCGGCGAATATGCCTATCGCGAGCCCCAGAAGGATAGAGGCCAACAGCGCTATCAGCATGCGCATCCATGAGAAAGAGATGTCGACAAGTAGCGATACCACGAAGTCGAGTATAGCCATGTTATGGCTACAACAACAAGGTTTTTATCCGTGACGTCACGCTCCTGTAGAACCAGCAATCTTCCCACTATTTGTCCATCCTGCTCGCGAATATTAGGCCGACCAGATGGTGCGAGTGCGAGATCGTATTCGGCCTGTCGTGCTTCACATAGAATCCCACTTCCCGCAGCCGTGCTTCGAGATTCCTGTAGCCGTCATGGTACTCTATCATCATGCGCTTGAACTTCCTGAGCGTAGCTGTCTTCGCCTCGAGTATCGCCGGGTATTCATAGCCTTCGCAGTCCATCTTCAGCACCGAATTTCCTTTGCAGTACCTCTCCGCTATGGTGTCTAGCGAAAACATTGGCACTTTCTTGCCGCTTTTCACTTTCTCCAATCTGCTGCCCGAATTGCTCCTGAGCCCATCATCAAGCGTCATGTGCGTGTCCTTGCCGCCGCATCCGGCGTTTATCATGGTAATTTTGTTACTCAGTCCGTTGGTGCCGATGTTGCGCTTAGCCATCCTGTAAGCGTAAGGATAAGGCTCAAAGGCATAGGTGTGCTTTGCGCCGTTCATTGTGAAGTACACTGCAGAATCTCCGACGTTTGCCCCTATGTCGATGACGGTGTTGCCTTTCACCTCAAGGCGCTTGTACGCCTCGCTCCAGAACTGCTCGCCGATCAGGCTTATCGCGTCAATGAGCTGCGCGTTGCCCTCGTAAAAGAACCTCAATGTCTTGCCCTTGTACACGGATTCTACATAATCCTTTTTTATCTTGACCCTCTTGTAGACATCCGAATTCTCAAGGAGCTTCATGCTGCCTATGTCCCTCCAGAACCTGTCGTAATCGGCGTAGCTCCCTATCCACACTTTTTTGTCCTTCTCGCCTCTCACATCAAGGTAGAACGATGACACCAATCCGAGATGGAAAAGCGCAACCGTGTACCAGTTCTTCGCCACCATCATCAGGTGCGGCAGTTCCTTGGACCCGCCGTATACGCCGAACAGGTAATCGATAATGCCGTAGTTCATTCCATCACCGCAAAACGTGCCAGGATACGCGCTTCCACTGACGTTATAGTACTGGATATCCCCAATTAAATAGCTTTCCGTCTATTCTTCCTGATATGCGGTCTTTTTAAATTTGAACAGGTAATAACACACAAATCAACAGCATCAAAAGTGCATTTTCCATGGACAACACCCTTCCGGGCCTTGACACGCTTGGCATGTACATCAATTCGTTGTCAGCTGCAAGCTGGCCGAAGTTCATGTACTTCTTCATGCTGAACAAGGCCGGAATCGCATTGCCCGACCAGACCTACGCGGTCGAGACCAACGACGGACTAAAGATAATAATGCGGCAGAACAAGCTCGCCGATATGGAAACATTCCTCGAGATATTCCTGGGGCAGCCCTACTTCAGCAGGCTGCCAAAGGGCGTGCGCAACAAAACCAAGCCGACCGTGCTGGACATAGGCGCGCACATAGGCCTGTTCTCGCTCTACGCCTGCAGCACGCTGAAGATGCCCAAGGTCTACGCTTACGAACCGGACATGAGCAACTTCAACCTAATGAAAGAGAACATAAGGGCGAACAATCTTGCCGGGAGGATAGTCCCTCTGAATCTTGCCGTGGGCGGCACCCGGGGCAAGGTGAAGCTCTACACCAGCAAAAGCTCCGTCTCGTTCTCCACGGTCAGAGCGGGCAACGACGCCCGCGGAAGGGAGGGATACAAGCTCGTCACAAGCACCACGATGAGCGAGAGATCG
>CAIOIN010000044.1 GCA_903858385.1 uncultured Microcaldota archaeon
GAACATGATAGTCGACGAGGGCACCACGCGCGGGCTTGAGGAGGACATGGAGCGGATATCGAAAGGCGAGAAGACTGAAGATGAGGTGATAAACGAAGGCAAGAGCATGCTCCTTGAGGCCCTTAAGAGCTTCGACAGCAACAAAGCCAAGATAGCCGAGGAGATGAGCAAGGGAATTTCAGAGGGAGAGGAGATACTGGGCAAATGCCCGAAGGACGGCGGCAACCTTGTCGTGAGGAGGTCGAAGATGGGGAAGTCGTTCGCCGCCTGCTCCAATTATCCGGATTGCACGACCACGTATTCACTGCCGCAGAATGCGAAGATAGTCGGCACGGGGAAGGTCTGCGAGCATTGCCACACGCCGATAATCAAAGTCATAAGAAGCGGAAAAGGGTTCTTTGAGATGGACCTGGATCCGGACTGCATCACGAAGGCAGCATGGAAGGAACGGAGCGCGGCAAAGGCGGCGAAAGCCGCAAAGGCATTGGAGGAAAAATCAAAGCCGGCTGCAGCCCCGGTTGCACCGAGGATCGCAAAGACCGCAGTTAAAAAAGCGGCAAAGACCAAAGAGGCCATTGCCAAACCGGCGACTGCAGCCAAAGGAACAGTAAAAGCAGTTGGTAAGGCGAAAGCAGAAAAGAAGCCTGCACCGAAAAAGAAGGCGAAGACAACAGATAAATCAAATAAGGCAGATGAGAAAACATAATGTTGATGATATGTTCATACCTCAAGCTTATAGGAGATTGAAGAGAGGCCCCCAGGTCATGCTGCCCAAGGACATAGGCCTGGTGATAACTTACACCGGAGTGGACAGGAACAGCGTCTGCGTAGATGCGGGCACCGGGAGCGGATGGCTCGCAATCTCGCTCGCAAGGATCTGCAAGAAGGTCACTAGCTACGACATAAGGCCGGAGTTCATAAAGATTGCGGAGCGCAACAAGCTCAACGAGAAGCTCGATAATCTGGAGCTGAAGGAGAAGGACATAACCAAGGGCATAGACGAAAAGGACGTTGACCTGGTCACCCTCGACATGCCAAATTCGGACAAAGTAGTGAAGCATGCGTACAAGGCGCTCAAGCAGAACGGCTTTGTCTTCGGCTACCTGCCGCACATGGAGCAGGTGAAGAAATTCGCGGACAAACTGGGAAAATACAAATTCTACAACGTGCTCGTTCTGGAGGTCATAGTGCGGGACATGCTCGTCAGGGAGGAAGGGATGAGGCCTTCTACGAAGGGGGTGTGGCACACAGGGTATCTTCTCTTCGCGCAGAAGCAGTAGGGATTCGATGCACTTCGTGTTATAATGAACTTCAATCTTGGCATAGCTGCGGCGCTTGTCGCCACCTCTGCGTACGTGGTCGGCGACACGGCATCGAAATATGTCTCAGAGTTTTTCGGCAACCGCACCGCATCGATCGCGATAATGGGTGTTGGGATCTTGCCGGCCTTCATCGCGCTGCTTATTTTTGGCGCGGGAAGCATGCTGAATGCTTATCAGATCGGTCTGATCGCGCTATCCGCTTTCTTCCTTGCGGCGGGGTACCTGCTAGTCTACAAATCCCTTGAGACTGAGCAGATCTCTAATACGCTCATACTGTTCGAGAGCGTGCCGGTTGTCCTAGTGCTGTTTGGGTTCTTTGCACTCTCCGAGAGCATAACGGTCATACAGTCGGTGAGCATGCTTGCCATATTCTTCGGGGCGCTATGCGTCACGACCAACGTGAAACAGAGGTTCAACAAAAAGCTGTTTCCGGCCATCATAGGGATGATACTTTGGGCCTTTTACGCCATACCCATAACCTACGCGATAAAAGGATCCGGAGAGTTCATACTCCCAATTCTCGCGGTGAAGATCTTCTCATTTGTTATGGTCGCGGCTTATCTGCTTCTTACCAGGCCGCGTAGCAAGGCGAGTAAGGCGCCTAAGAGAATAAGCGGCAAAGCGGTTCTGATAACTTTGGGCAGCGGCCTGTTCGATGGAATTGGCATGCTGGTGTTCGGCTACGTCTTCCTTGGCAACGCCATCGCATTGGCAGGAGCGATAAACTCAATGGGTCCGGCCTTCGAGATGTTCCTGGGCCGCATGTTCTACAAGGACAGGTGGACAAAGCTGCAGTTCGCCGGCTTGGTGGTGATGGTTGTCGGCGCCATAGCGCTAAGCCTGTGAGGTCGTATCGGATCAGAAAGGATAAAGCAAAAGTAGGCGTATGCAAAGCATACGCCTGGGTGGATGAGAATAGGGTTTATAGGATACGCGTGATAGCGTAAGGACTATCATATTTACTACAAACCAATAAAAACCTTTCGTTGAGCCTGACGAATGGAGTGCATAAGAATTTGGCCCGTCTTTAAGGGCTATTTCGCCTTGGTGTCGATGTACTTGTTGACGAGGTCGACTGCCTGGCTGACCGCCCTCTTTATGTCTGCGGTCGTCCTTGCTCCTGTGCAGATTATCTTGCCGTTCTTGAAGAGCAGCAACGCGGCCTTTGGCTCGTGCACCTTGAATATTGCACCGGGGAACTGCTCCGGCTCATAGTCCACGTCATGCGACAGCTTCGCAAGCCCGTATAGGTCCAGGTCGACGTTGAGCTCTGCCTTGGCTACTATGTTCTCTACCCTGTAAGTTGGATGAAGCACGACATGCTTGTGCGGCGGGTATATCGAAGGTGATTGTTTCTTTGGCATGAAATCCTCTTTATAAGGATACTTGTGTGTTAGTATTTAAATGGCTTATCTTTCGCGACTGAGCGCAACGTTATTTAAAGTGCTGGAAATAATACTTGTGCCGTGCAGATATGCATCGATTTGTCTGAGTGCGTTCTATGAGTCCTGTTGAAACCCCAAAATGGTACGTCGTGGCCGGAGGCCCGTCTTCGGGTAAGACCACGCTGTGGAAGAGCATTGGCAAGCTGGGCTATTACATGGTGCC
>CAIOIN010000045.1 GCA_903858385.1 uncultured Microcaldota archaeon
CACCAGTGTTCATACCATCTGATCTTAGATATGAAATGCAAACTCCATTAGTTAATCATCATATTGAAGCGAGATCAAAGAATCCATTCATTTCATCAGACGGTTCTCTGTCCGCTTTCAACAAAGTGGTCTGTGGTCAAGATAATATAAAAGTTTTGTACGAAAGGCTTTTGCGCGGCATGCCTGCAATAGAAACAAATTCTAGTGGTGCACCTCAAAAACCAGGATGGTACCTTATTACTCCAGGAGAAGACGGAAAGGCAACTTATACGCACATATGGGGTGGAACTGCAGTATCTAAATACGCGGACCAGAGCGGAGGCTACCAGAGTGATTACTATAAGGTATTACGTGTTGAGAAAAGCGGTGCAACGGCAGCTAGCAAAGGGCAACCCGTGATAGTGGAAGTTATCAAAAAATACGGCGAGTTCACAATCAGAAAATACGTCCATGCCTTTGGTCGCGAGGTAGAAGACGCAAAAAAAGATTAAGTGACACCAATCAAGAAGATTTACTTAGCACTTCGAGCAAAAACAGGCATTCCCTTCTAAGAGCAACGGACAATATCCGTGTGTATTAAATAATATCATAAGTAAATCGGACTCTGAGCCGCTTGAACCTCTGGCTCATACTGAAAATTACGACGACAAATTAGCGTAAAAGATTTTATGATAAAAACGCCTCTATACTCTCCAACTGATGCTAAAAATATCTGTCACATCCCAAAATCATCTCCAGAAGGGCTTTTGCATAATTATTCATATCTTATGGTGCATAAAACTATCGCAGCATTATTATTCTTGCTTGATGCATCAATAAGAATGACAATTCCGTATCAAGTGTCATAAGTTAAGATGCTTAAAATGACGACGCACAATGTCACCATAGGGCTTATTCAGACTGCGGTTTCGGAAGACCTTGAGGCCAATCTGAAAAAAACTGCCGCCAGGATAATCGAAGCCGCGAAAAAAGGAGCTCAGATAATATGCCTGCAGGAGCTGTACCGCACAAGGTATTTCCCGCAGCATGAAAAAAAGGACGCGAGCGGTCTGGCCGAAACCATACCAGGAGAATCCACATCTATCCTATCCAATCTGGCGAAGAAATTATCCGTAGTAATAATAGTGCCCATATTCGAAAGCGATCCGAGCGGCAAATACTACAACTCGGCGATAGTGATAGATGCGGATGGAAAGCTGCTGGGCACATATCGCAAGATGCACATACCCCACGATCCGTTCTTCTACGAGAAAAGCTATTTCACCGCGGGCGATCTGGGCTATCGAGTCTTCAAGACGCGCTACGCCTCGATTGCCGTGCTGATATGCTACGACCAATGGTTCCCCGAAGCGGCAAGGATATGCACGCTGAAGGGCGCAGATATAATCTTCTATCCTACTGCAATCGGTTACCCTGATGGGTACCAATCGCCTGATGAGGATTGGCAGGACGCATGGGAGACCATACAACGTTCACATTCTATTGCCAATGGTGTTCATGTCGCCGCGGTCAATCGAGTCGGCAGGGAAGGCAGCATAACCTTCTGGGGGGGATCGTTTGTCAGTGACGCTTTTGGAAAAGTTCTCAATAGGGCTGGCAAGGAAGAAGAAGTGCTGATAGCTAAGATAGACACCAGTCAGAACAAGATGCTTCAAGACGCCTGGGGCTTCCACAAGAACCGCAGGCCTGAAACATATGCACCGATAATCTCCCAAGATACGCCTGTCCATCTGGGATACCATATGCCTGCAGAATGGGAAAAACACAAGGCCACGTGGCTGTCATGGCCGCATGATCCGCTCACCTTTCCCAATGGTGTGGAAAAGGCGGAAAAGACGTACCTTGAGATAATAAGTGCACTGCAAAAAAGCGAGTATGTTAACCTCTTTGTTACTGATACCGATGCAAGAGCAAGAGTTTCAGGCCTTCTGAAGTCAAGCGGCATCGACCAAAATAGAGTGAAACTTCACGTCTGGGACTATGCGGATGTCTGGATGCGGGACTACGGCCCGATATTCCTTGTCAATAGAAACACAATGAAACTTGCAATGGTACACTGGATATTCGATGCGTGGGGCGGCAAATATGCAGAACTCATGAAGGACACGGGAATACCAGATTTCATAAATCAGGAATTGAAGATCGAGTGCTTCACTCCGGGCATCGTACTGGAAGGTGGATCGATAGACGTGAATGGCAGCGGCACGCTCCTGACAACCGAGCAGTGCCTTCGGAACAAGAACCGGAATCCCAGTCTCTCAAAGAAGGAAATTGAGAGATACCTCATGGACTACCTCGGAGTGAGAAACGTCATATGGATAAAGGGTGGGATTGAGGGTGATGATACTGACGGGCATGTTGATGACATTGCACGCTTCATCAATGCCAACACTGTTGTCTGCGCCTACGAAGAAGACGAAACGGACGAGAATCATTCGATACTGAAAGAGAATTACGAGATGCTGCTAAAAGCGAAGGACCAGGATGGGAACAAACTGAACGTGCTGCGCCTGCCAATGCCCCCCAGGCTTGATGACAAATTCACAGACGAGGGCAAAAGGCTGCCCGCAAGCTATTTGAATTTCTACATCGGCAACGAGGTCGTGCTTGTCCCTGTGTTCGGGCATAAAAATGACGCCATCGCGCTGAAAGTCATCCAAAGGGCATTCCATAATAGAAAGGTCGCCGGCATCAACTGCGCAGATCTTGTTTATGGCCTAGGCGCAATCCACTGTATCACACAGCAGCAACCCGAAATATGATCACATACTGTCGAACAGGCTGGAATAGAACTTATCGATGTTCGAGATTGTGAAGCCATCCATATCTTTAGCGTTGTTTATGTACCTGGATTTGTCGCCGCTCTTAAGCATCTGAACTATTTTGGCAGGTATCCTGCTCTCCGGTTCGATGATGCACATCCGCCTAACCTCATTCGGCACCGGTGAATAGTCCGGCAGCACCACCGGAGTGCCGAGCGCAATGCTCTCCAGCACCACAAGGCTGAGACCCTCCCTCTCCGACATCTGCAGAAGGAGCTGCGAGCCCTTCACCCTTCCGTAGAGCAGCTTCTTGTCCCTCTCGCTGTAGAAGCCCCTCATCTCGACCGTCTTGCTGAGTCCGAGCTGATTTATCATATCCCTTATGCCATTCCTCTCCGGTCCGTCTCCCACCAGCAGCACCCGGAGCCCCCTGACCTTCATGCTCACCTTCTTGATTACGGTCAGCCATTTGTCCAGCCTCTTCTCCTTTATCATGCGGCC
>CAIOIN010000046.1 GCA_903858385.1 uncultured Microcaldota archaeon
GGCTTGGAAGGTCTCTTTGGAGAAAATAGTCGGGGGAGGGTATAACCTTGACGTCAAGAACCCCACTCGGGATGACGATTATGAACATATGTCGCCTGAGGATATTCTGGAAGGAATATGTGCCAAAGAAAGACGGGTCGTGGATATTTTGGATGAAGTGAGGAAAGCTCTCGCCAAGAGGCACCTGTGACTATGCAGGTCTTTCGTATTCAGGACCTTTGCCAAGTAGTCAGAGGTAAGTATCCTGCTCTGAAGACTGAGCCGGGAGAATATCCGATGGTTGTAACGGCGGCCAAAAGGCGAACTGCCAGCAGCTATCAATTGGATGCTGCGGCCGTCTGTATCCCGCTCATTTCTTCAACGGGACATGGGCATGCCTCGATGCACCGAGTCCATTACCAGGATGGGAAATTTGCCTTGGCCAATCTGCTTGTCGCGTTGATTCCGAAGGACAAGCACTTGTGTGATGCCAAATACCTCTACTATCTACTCAATGCGAGAAAAAAAGATTATTTTGTTCCGCTGATGTCCGGTACTGCGAACGTGTCCCTTAGGGAAAAGGATATCGCCGACGTCACAATTGCACTGCCGAGTCTGGCAGAACAGCAGCAGATCACAAGAGAAATCGATTCTTATGTGGCTAGGATTGAAGAAGCCGGCTTGTTGCATCAGGCGATTGAAAGGGAGGCGCGTGCAATGACCGCCAGCGCGTTGCACCGCATGGTCAGCAATGTTCCGAGCCGGACAATGAGAGAGGTCGCTCCGATTGTTAGACGCCCGGTCGACATCGACTCTTCTTTTGAGTATCTCGAATTGGGCATAAGGTCCTTTGGTAACGGAACGTTTCATAAGCCAGGTCTCATGGGTTCCGTAGTGGGTAGCAAGAGACTGTTCCGCATCGAGCCTGGCGACTTGATTTTTAGCAATGTGTTCGCATGGGAGGGGGCGGTGGCGGTTGCGGGAGCAGATGATGCTGGCCGGTATGGGTCTCACCGATTTATTACCTGCGTTCCTCAGCCCGCCCTTGTAAGGGCGGAATTTCTGAAGGCCTATTTTCTGACCTCCAGAGGCCTTGAGATTCTTGGGAAGGCATCTCCTGGAGGCGCAGGCCGTAATAGAACGCTAGGAGTAGAGGCTCTTCAAGAAATTCAAGTGCCCGTCCCCGAGATTGGGAATCAAGACTGGTTCGTTCAGCTTCAGGCAGGAATGGATGAACTGGTTGGGCTGCAACGCAGGTCTTGCCAGGAACTTCAGGGCCTTCTAACAGTTTTCCTTAACAAGATTCTTCCAGGCATGTCCTGAATCCCAGCAATAGTTAAGAACTCCTAGGCTCCTTCTTTCTTGAACCTAAGGGATTTCTGAGCCTGACTATACTCTGAGCCGACGCAAAGCGGTGTGTTATTTAAAGTGGGGTCAATCATCGAGGTCGTGAAGATAATTTGGTGTTCGACCGTGCATTTCGAAGCCGCTTCGACGACGACCTTTTGAAAATTGCGGCTTCGGTCCTGCTGCATCCCTTTGTCCTCCATGTTA
>CAIOIN010000047.1 GCA_903858385.1 uncultured Microcaldota archaeon
GATATACGTCGAGTAGAGTGGTTTGATGGCAGGCAGCTATTGCATTATGTGCGGGAAGGAGAAGAAGGGCATAGCCGTGCGGGAGGACAGCGTCCTCGGCGCGCTGAGGTGGTTCAAGAGGAACGTCACTAAGAGCGAGAAGAACTACCGGTTGGTCGTGTGCAAGGAGTGCTTCCTGAAATATCGGAAGGCGCGCGACAGTTATCAGCGGAAGGAGATCATGTACACCATGATAGGCGCGGTATTCACGGCTCTCCTCCTCGCCGTCTCCGACTTCTCGCTGGCGGCTTTCGGAGTCGGCATTGCCATAACTGCCTGCATGTACCTGCTGTCGCAGCTGAGCTACATGCCCAGCGTGCAGATGCCCGAAGTAAAAGGGAGGAAGTAATCTTTAATATACTTTCATGAGATGAGTCAAGAGAGTGGTATTCTGCCTGCCGACCAAACGATCGTGGAGCCCAAGACTGACGAGATAGCCATAAAGGGCAGGCTGCTCGGCGATTTCGCTTCCATGGAAGCAAGGCTGTCTTCGCTTCAGTTGTTCATATCAAAAACTACGGCCGACAGTCTGACGCTTGCAATGATCGAGAGCAGGGACATACAGAAAAGGCCGTTCCTGTTCCTGATAATGACGTTCGAAAAAGAGCGGATAAGCCTCAAGTACACCATCGCTCCTGATTCCAGTCCCAAGATGCGCCGGGTCTTCGTCCTGAAGACGCTGCTGAGCGTGCTCTCGCTCGTAACCGACCTCTACAGCGCCGACAACGCCGAGCTGTTCCAGAATGCAGATTCCGCGATAGATGACCTGCTCAATTCGATGACCCAGAGCTACAGCACGCTGTTCAACAATTACGATTCGCTGTTCAACGAGTACCGCGAGCTGAAGAGATTGAACCTGGAGCTTACATCCTCGAACAAGAACCTGTCGGTGCAGGCCACGCAGATCAGCGAAGAGAACGCGAAACTGAAGGAGAGGTTGGGCGGCCTGGAATCCTACTCCGACGAGTCGCTGATGGTGATGGTGCAGGAATGGCTGGAATCGCACGACAGCACAATAGACGTGAACGAGTTCGGCAGCACCTACAAGATAATACCGCCGAGGGTGGAGCAGATACTTAACAAGATGGTCTCTCTGGGCTATATAGAGCTGAAGGGTTGAGCATGAAATACTCCGCGCGCATAACCAAGAGAGTCAGGGACGTGCACGTGTACGCCATACTAAAGAGGGTGGGCGCGAACGATAACGCGCTGACCAAGATGTTCACCAAGATATTCAACCCGAAGGGCGGCAAGGGCGCGAACGCAGCCGAGAAGTTGAGCTGATGGCCGGCGTTTCAACAAAAAGCAAGGGCAACAGCGCCAGGAAAGCCGTTGCAATCCTCGTCATCGTCCTGGCAGTGTGCCTCGGCTCATTTGCGCTGTACCTCAACTACACGCTGAACGCCGCAACCAAGACGGTAAACTCCGCCAATTACATAGCCTATAACCCCGGGAATCCCAGTGTCAATGCCACGCTGATCCTGCAGAAGCTGCTGATCTACGGCAATGGCACCAGCCTGATTCCCTACTCCCTGTTCTCCTATTCTGCGCGCAACGCATCGTCCGTGGCCGTGAACGTCACGGTCTTCAAGTCAAAGCCTCCGAGCGGCGTGTTCGTGCTGAACACCAGCGAGGAATGCTTCAACTGCGGCTCGACTGACTTGATAATCGGTTCGCTGACCAACAACTTGATGCGCTACGGTGTCATAAAAAACCAGAGCGGGCTATCGATCGCGCAGCTATCGTCTGTACCAGCCCTGCCCAACGATTCCATAGTCGTGATACTCAGCGGCCTGCTTCCATCCGAGCTGCTGACTCCTGGCGTCAGGAACCTGACTCCAATGCAGATAATGATGAACAAGGGCATAAGCGTAATCTACGTGGGCCAAGATTTCTCGCATGAGCTCCTTCCTGGATCAATCGTCATACCAACTCCAAGCTCCGCCCTTCCAAGATTCATGCAGACCTCCGGGAGCACAGCCAACTCGACGAAAGGTTTCTTCTTCAACAAAAGCACCTTCTCTTTCGTCACCGGCAGCAGCATGGGTGCAATAACCTACACACAGGCGCTGAACGGCTCAATCATCGCCTTCTCTAATATACCCGGCGCATGGCCGTCCTACGCCGATGTCGGCACGGACATAGCCAGTGCCATACACCAGCTCTTCTGGCTGCCCAGATATTCGACCGGCTACGCGACCACGACTACGGCAAGCCTGCAGAACACGAGCGACCGCATAGGCGTGATCCGGTCCGCCACTAACATTCCGAATGAGACTGCCCTGTACCAGACCGTCCTAAGAATGAACGCCGGCTACGCCAGGGCAGTGATATCCGCAAGCTCAGCGTACAATTCGAATGTGGCATACCAATACCTTTACTTCAGTCCGCATCTGTCGCTCAACGGCACCATATCCATCGCGCCGTCAATAGTGACGAACCAGCAGGTACCTGTCGTCATGACCCTATTCACCCATTCCACAACTCCGTTGCAGATCCAGCCCCACCTCAGCGCGTACACCATGGCCATGGACAATGTCACGACCATACCCCTGCCGTTCTTTACCGCGAGCAACAACTTCACATTCGTCAAATACCTAAGCTTCTACCTCGCTCCAGGCAACTACATACTGGAACTCGACAGCTTCACGAATTTGCAATACGCTGCCACCTACCTTCACGTGCTCCCGATAAACATCAATTTGGTGAGCTCCAATTTCACCAGTGGTATCTTCACCTTCTCGGTAACGTCTGCGGGGCAGAGATTGTCGGGCATAAGCTACAACATAACCCTCAACAAGCTCTATGAGCGCTCTGGCATCCTGAGAAACGGCACGCTGACCTACGCCCTGCCAACCGGCACCCCGGTGATATACGGCGACCTCAACTTCTCGATAGACATGCTATCGCAAAGATTCAGCACCGAAGCCAGCAATGCACCCAACGTCATCACGGTGAACAAACAGTACGTGGAGCTGGTCATAGTGTCCATAGTCGTCATACTGATGGTGGTGCTTGTGCGTGCGCCGAACAGGGACGAGTTCTACATAGATGTGCCTTCGCTCCCGGAGCAAAAGAAAATCGATATAAAACTAAAAGAAAAGGAAGTGCTGTTGGCGTTCGACCGGCTGAACATGCACTATCATTGGAAGTACATGCCGCTATCAAGCGCGGAGCTCAAGATAGCCATATCCGGCAACATAAGGTACAACAACATGCCGGTCAACCTGACTTACAACAACGTAGAGTCCCTGATAAACCAGTTGGTTGTCAGAGGCAGCCTGACCGGAGCAGACGACCTCTACGCGCCGAAGGCATGGCTGGAGCAGAGCGGCCACGACATAGAGTACCTCGTCACCTTCAAGAAACTCAGGCTCTACCTGGTCACGCACGCATACCTGTTCACCGACATGGACACGAGCAGCGTAGCGGACATAGTCGCAACACTGCACAACGAGCGGAGATACATAATCATACACTCGAAGCAGATGAAGTTCGGCAACATACCCATCTATTCCGGCAGCAAGACGTGCATAGCGTTCATGAATTCCGAAAAGCTCGAAGAGTTCAAGAGCAAGTTGTACAAATCCATGACGCAGGAATCGGAGATGCTCAAGGTGTACCTATCCTCTGGCATCATCAACCTCATGGACGCGGACAATCCTTCAGAATCGATGGACTAATCATCTTCTTCGGAGCCGTCTTCCAGTGACCTTTGCTTCTTCTCATCGGCTTCCTTGCCGACCTTTCCTTCATCTGAAGCGGCATCATCTTCATCTGCGCCAGTCGCCTTGGGGTAATGCTTTGCCACCAGTTTCTCGATGTCCCTCTCGACGTTCTTCTGGTCGGCGCCGGTTATGTTGCTCAGGTCCTTCGCGAGCTGCTTCGTGTACCTCATTATCATCTTGTACCTGCTCGTCTCTCCTGCTATCTTCTGCTTTCCGCTGACGTAATGCTGGACGCCCCTTGCCGCGTCCATCACCGCGAGCTTTATCTCGTCGATTATCTCATCTTCTTGCGCTATCGCCTCCTTGCCTACGCCCGAATAGGGTATGTAAACAGAAGATACGTTCACGAAGACGCTCACGGGCTGGTTCTCGATGTCGATGTTGTACCTCTTCCAGTCCACGCCCCTGGTCGCCGCGGTTATCGCGCAACTAGAGTTGTCGAACAGCAACGGTACCCTGTTCGCGAAGCGGAGTATGTTGCCTTCATAACCCTTATCGGTCTTCCTGCCTGCCGATCCTCCGAACGCTACCGCAGCTTCGACTATAAAAGGTATGCCGCCACGGAAGACCTTCGGCTTCCTCTCGACGACATGCATGAACTCGGGATCGAGTATGTTCTTCAGCGCTATCCTTATCTGCTCGCTGCCTATCGCCTTTATCTGCGTGGCATCGGGAGCAATCCATTTCACGGCCTTTATCGCTTTTATGAGTTCCTCGGCCTCCGGCCACGTCAAAGCCCTCGGGTCCTTGTCGAAATCGACACCCTTTGCAATCTCCCTGAGCTCGTTGACCTTGTTCGATGTCACTCTCGCGAACGCATCCACGAGGAATGAGGAGAGCTTCCTGCTATCGCTGGCCTTGGCGAAATCGAGAAGGTCATTGACGAAAATCCCCAATGGGTGCGGCTTCACCGGCTCTGGCCGCTCTGGCTGTTTCTCTATCGCGCGCTCGAAGACGTACTCCTTGCCTTCCGGGTCAATGAACTTTATGCGCGCATGCGGATTCGACAGCACAGTCCTCCTCAAGTACTCATATATGCCGTGCTCTCCGTTCTCGTACTTGACGTCGGCGAACTCGCCCTCGACGCGTAGGCCCTTGAAATCCTCGCTGATCTCTACCATGTTCGTGATTATCGGCTTGTTGTGCACTGTGTCCACGGCTATGTTGCAGGAATACCCCTTGCCCGCGCCCGTCGACGATTTCGCGAATATGGGCTTGCCCGTGGTTATCTGGGCGAAGAGCGTGCACCCCGCGGCCCCTATGCCCTGCTGGCCCCGCTGCTGCATGTACCTGTGAAACTTCGTGCCGGCGAGCATCGTGGCAAGAGCCCTGCCTATGTGGTTCTTCGGTATGCCCGGGCCGTTGTCGTACTCGACCACCTTGTATTTTTCCTCTCCGACATTTGTGACTATCACGCCTATGTCCGGAAGTATGCCTGCCTCTTCAGAGGCGTCTAGGCTGTTGGTCACATACTCGTGGACGACGGTCACGAGCGACCTGACCTTCCCGGAATAGCCGAGCATCTGCCTGTTCTTCTTGAAGAATTCGGCTATCGAATGCTCTTTGAACTCCTTGAATATCTCGTCAGCGTTTTTTGTTTCCGCCATCAGATCGCCCTGAATGCCGCTGCTCTTGCCTCTTCCTTGTTCTTCCTGTGCGCGGTCTCCATCCTCAAGTATGCAATCCTGTGGGTGCCTCCCTCTATCAGCGTGTTGACCGCGGTCTGGGCCTCGTTTATGGCCGAGGTCGTGCCTATGAAGCTTATCGATTCACCGTAAATGCTCAGCTTGGCCTGGCTCACGCCCTCGATGTACTTCTTGGTCTTGCCGCCTATGCCTATTATCCTTGCCTTGATCTGCTGTATGCGCTTGTCGCTGCCGAAGGCCTGTCCAAGATCTATCGTCGCGAAGTAATAGTCGTCGCTCATCAGGCTGCATGCCGCGTCTATGTCGAAGCCCCTCCCGAAGGCGGTTATCACGTTCTTGGCGGAGAACTCGTTGAAGGCGTCGCCGCTTATCTCTATCGTGTCGTCGACTATCTTCATTTTGCACTTGCATTGCTTCTCGATGCGCTCCGCTATCGCCTTGTCCTTCCTTATGCGATCGACTCTTTCCTTGGGTATGTAAATAGACTGCATGAAACAATCGCCATTTGCCTATCCGTGCGCCGTCAAAATCCGCGCAATCCGAAGACGCGGCGTGGCAGCACAGAGCGTATAAATATTGAAGTATAAATATCTATGGTCGTATCCGGGGCAATGCAAACACTGCGGAATGCCCTTCCCGCAACGGAAATCAACCTTTTGCACTCGATATCGGTGCATAGAACAGCCCTGAAAAAGCGGAGTTCCGCTATTCCGTGCGGATTTCCTCAATCCGCGAAGCTTTAAATACTTATTCATTCACAATAGAAGCGTGATTCATTCATGATTCTTACACAAAAGGGTCGTGATTGAATTGATGGTTACATGCGAATGAAGAAAGGGGTGGAGAAGGAGCTCCAAAGCATAAAGGAGCAGATCCAGAGCCTTAGCAACAGCAACTCCAACGTGAAGGAGCTTGTCGTTGAAAAGGCCAAGGTCGAAGAGACCGGGGCCAATCTTCTCGCGCTTGTGAAGTTCGTCATGGACGAGAACAAGAAGACCACGCTAGTGCTTAAGGGGATATCGGACAACCTGGCAAGGATAGAGTCAGACCTCAACGCCGACTATGCTGCGGAAGAGAACCCCGTACAGGAAGCCGTAAGAGAGGTTCCGATATCCGAGCTCGATGCGCGGATAATACAGCACATACAGATAAAGGGCATGTCCTGTGCCGACGACATAAAGCAGCAGATGAACTACCGGGGCAGGAATGCTGCATCGGCTAGGCTTAACAGGATGTACAAGCAGGGCCTATTGGAGAGGCACCAGCTCGGTCACAAGGTTTACTACAAGTATGATGCTGGCAAGGCGGCCAAAACACTAATTGTTTCACCCCCACAGTGAGTTTAGGCGTCTGGGCCTTCGGGCCCAGGCCCTAACTCCTAATCTTAAAGCACGGAACAATTAGCCTGTTGTCAACCACAGCCGCAGCACCCGTACGGAAGGTATTTAATACCTACTAGAGAAATTTGAACAGTGAAACAATGGCTGCGAACTGGGGCGGATAATCCCAAAATAGGATCCTAATCATTAGGTAGCTACTGCAATCTCGGTATGTTCCTTATACCTAACTCTCTGTCATAGGCTATGTGCTGCTTCTTTTTCCTCTCAGTCTGTTCGTAATCCACCTGCTCTACCTGCTTCAGGTCACGGCTCTCCACGAGCAGCCTGTACTGGTTGGAATAAGAGTAATCAAATCTCCTATAGCAGAGCGAGCCCACCAGCACCTTCGTGACCACCAAGGTGCTTATCCGCACTCCCAACTTTAGTCTTGCTATATCCTCTGTAACCTCTTCAAGATAGCCGTCCCGTATCACCGGCACGATGTAGACTATCCCGTCAGAATTGCCTACGTCGCCCGAAAGCACGAAATTGGTGATCGGCGACCTTGTCTCCTTAATGGTCCTTGTGAGGAGCTTGGCGCTGCTCCTGTTGAACTTGTCCACCTCAACTATGGTCAGCTTCATGATCCCCAGATATTTTATCGGAGGCCTGTCCATCGATAGCGTTACCCTTCTGATTATGCCCTTCTCCCTCAATTTATGGTAGGTGAACTGCGATCTGCCCTCGTCGAAGCCGTACTTCCGGTCTATCGCGACGAAGCTCTCAGTGCCGTTCTTATTCAGCTCCTTGAGCACGGCGTATTCCCTTTTCAGGAGCTTGCCCTTGAGCAGCTCCAGGAACTCCTCCCTGAGCGGGACGAAGTTGAAGTGCTCGTAGAAATAGGTGACGTTCCATTCGGAAGGATATTTCGCGAGCTTGTTGCGTATCCTCATCATGGTCTGGACCATGTCGGAGTTGCTCGCCGCGAAGGCGTATATGACGGCGTCGTAGGATCCCTTGGTGAGCATGGCAAGCTGCACGTTAGGGACTGCCTCGCAGGCCTCCTTCATCTCTTCGAGGAGCGGCACGCGCTCCTTGAAGTTGGCCGTTATTATGAACTTGGAATATCCGAGCTTCTCGACGTCTATCTCTGCTATGTACCTGAGTCCGAACCTCTGTTCCAACAGCTTGACCCTTCTTTGGGTGGCGGTGCTTTTCAGGCCTATGAAACTGCAGAGGAACTTTAGCGAAGGCCTAGCGTTCATGCTCAACGCGGTCAGCAGCTTCGCGTCTATCTCGTTCAGATCGGCATAGGCATTGCTTTCCTGCTCCCTGGGTTCCACCGCCGTCACAGCGGTCTGCTGCACCGGACTGCCTGATTTTTTCAGGAATTTGCCGTCGGGCATTATCCTGCCCAGGTATTCCGATGTGCTTCTTACCTTTTTATTGTCCTTGTCCCATCTGGTTGACTGCTTATAGACGTAGAATTTGCCGTGCTGCACGTGCAGCGCTATGAAAAACGGATAAGTCCTCTTGAGTACGCTGAACGCCTCTTCGACCTCCGTCGGCACCTCTCCCATAATCTAATATATACAACTATAAATATAAATATATTTGTGTGCGTTCTTGGCGCATACAACATACCCTAATAGCCATATTATACTAATTTGGGTTGATTTTTGTTTTTAAGTCGCCCCACAAGCGCTCGAAATATACGCTACCCATATATATGGTATTACTCATAATATCCTATAGGTGGAGTTGTGGGCATAACCAATGCTGTTTTCAACCATTCTTACCACCCACTAGAAGGCAGCCAGAAAGGAACTAGACTTATAGTCTATTTCATTCTCTCTTTTAGCCCACTGCTCCATCCAACACCCACTAAATTTTCAAGGTAAACACATGGGAAAGCATAATCCAACCGTAGAAGAGAAGACAGCCATCTCTACGCCATGTGCCACCAGAGCCGATTCTTCGGTGAACAATTTGCTGCGAAGCGACAGCTCCGAACACATAATTCCGCGGCACGATTCGGTGTCGCGCAGGGCATCTTCCGGTCCGGACACCGTGCCTGACGAATTCTCAAATGGGCGAAGCGACATCGATCTACTCCATTGATCGCATGCGTTGTCGCATATATCCTCCTCTCTTTTTGAAACCATCAATCCCATAGAAGCTTTATTTATACTTTTCCGGCTATTCTATAATGTTCAGATGGCCGAGAGCAGCAGCGAATTGAGCAATCTTCTTTCAAGCCTACCCTATTCGTACGACGCATCAAACAATTCCAAAGAAATAAAAGATAATTACGACGGCTTTGCCGGCAAGCAGGTCTCGGTTGCTGGCAGGATAACCGCAGTCAGGAAATCCGGAAAGCTGCTTTTTGCTGACCTTCTCGACGGCGTGGGGAAGATACAAGCCTATTTCGATTTCGCCACCATCGGCGAGGAGAAGTTCAATAATGCCAAGAAGTTCAATTCAGGAGACATCATCGGGGTCAAGGGCGAGATATTCAAGACCAAGGCTGGAGAGGTGAGCATCAAAGTCACGGAATATGCGCTGCTCTCAAAAGCCATGAGAAACCTGCCGGACAAATGGCATGGTCTGCAGGATGTCGAAATGCGATATCGGCAGAGGCATCTTGACCTGATAATGAATCCCGAGATAAAAGAGGTCTTCAGGAAGCGTAGCATCACACTTTCGCTCATAAGGAAATTCCTGGACGAGCGCGGCTTCATGGAGTTCGAGACCCCGACGATACAGCCTCTCTATGGCGGTGCAGACGCACAGCCCTTCAAGGTCTTCGTCAACACGCTCAACGAGGAGCATTACATGCGCATCTCCGACGAGCTATACCTGAAGAGGCTCATAATCGGCGGATTCGAAAAGGTCTATGAGATATACAAGGCCTTCAGGAACGAGGACATAGACAGCACCCACAGCCCCGAGTTCACGATCATAGAATGGTATCAGGCCTATGCCGATTACAATGAGATGATGAAGCTTCTCGAAGGATTGCTGCAGTCCATCGCAAAGAGCATCTTCAATTCGACAGAGATAAAATACCAGAACACCACGATAAGCATGAAGGCCCCGTTCAACAGGATAAATTACCTCGACAGCATAAGCAAGGGCGCAGGCATGGACGTCGTCAAGACATCCGAAGCGGATCTGCTGAAGTTTGCAGAGGAAAAGGGAATAAGATTCGAGAAGGGAAAGCGCACGAGAGTTCATGCCTATGACAAGCTCTTCGACCTGTTTGTCAAGCCAGGGCTGATGCAGCCGACGTTCGTCATCGACTACCCGAGAGAATCTTCACCGCTGACGCGCGCGAAGCGCGGCAATCCGGAGCTCACGGAAAGGTTCGAGTTCTACGCGGGCGCGATGGAGCTCGCAAATTCCTATTCTGAGCTCAACAACCCCGTGATACAGCGGGAAAACTTCGAATACGAGACCAGGAAGGCAAAAGAGGGAGACAAAGAAGCTGAGCCACTGGATCTCGACTTCGTCGAAGCGATGGAGCACGGCATGCCGCCTACCGGCGGTCTGGGCCTGGGCATAGACCGTTTGGTAATGCTGCTCACCGACAAGCCTTCGATAAAGGAAGTGATACTATTCCCGATGGAGAAGCGGCTTAAGGGCTAATCCTCTTGACAAGCACTTTCAGTTTTGCAAAATCCCGTTCCATAACCGGCACGTTCTTCTTGAGCCTGACCGCAGCTGCCGGGTGCAGCGAAAGGAAATAGACGACATTGCCCCTCTTCATGCACGTTCCATGATTTTTCATTATCCTGTCGGCGCCTACCAGGGTCTTCGCGGCGACTGAGCCGAGCAGCACGACTATCCTCGGCTTTATTATCTCGATCTGCGCAAGAATGAAGCTCTTGCACAGGGCTATCTCTTCATCTGTGGGTATCCTATTCCTCGGCGGAAAGAACTGCACTACGCTCGTTATGTAACAAGCCTCTCTCTTCAGTCCCGCGCTCGCGATCAATCTGTCGAGCAGCCTGCCGCTGATTCCGATGAATGGCCTTCCCTCCTTCTCCTCGTTCGCTCCGGGGGCCTGCCCGACGAACATGACCTTTGCGTCCAGTGAGCCCTCGCCCTTCACCAATCTTCCGCTCAATGACCATCCTTTGTTCCTGCCTGGTATTTTTGCGTATTCCTCATTCAGCGTTTCCATCTGCTCCTTCTTGTCCATGTACTCGTTCGCGGCAGTGATCAGGCCCTTCCACTGCTCGTAGGGTAGCTTTTCCATCGCGGATTTGTAATCGAGCCACTCGTAGCCCTTGTGCTCCCACGAGATCTTCACTTTTGCGCTGCCATCAACCTCTGCAAGAAACATCGTGACGTGCTTCTTCACCTTCTCGCCCTTGAAGGCGTACCAATAATCAACGCCATACCTGAATGCCGTGTCAAATCTCACCGCCAATCCGCTCTCCTCTCTTATCTCCCGTATTGCGGCTTCCTCCGCGCTCTCCTTTTTCTCTATCTTGCCTTTGGGAAGGTCAAGCCTCCCATCCTCTCTCACCAAGAACAGAAAGCGCCTGCTCCCATCTCTGTAAGAGCATATGGCTGCACCGGCGCTGTATTCGAATCTCACACTACCAACGAGTTCTGTGAAGCGATGCGATAACTATAACATTCAAGCGCCCTGCTGCCCCTGTCGAACTGCAACCTGACGATGTTGTAGATTGACGATTCTATGTAGCCTGGCAATCCCAAAATGCCATACCTGTCGATACGGCACATCGGCGCGCTCGAATTCGTCACCTCCTTGAACAGCATATAATTTATCGTCGCGTACCTGCCGCTGTAATTGTACGGCATCGCGAAATAGTTCACGTAGAAATCCTGCCCACTTGATCGGACCATCGCGCTGGTTATGGTCACGCCGTTCCTGAGCGTGTACGCACTGGCGTTGCTCATCGAGGAGTAGTTGGCAAGTACGCCCCCTCTGTAATCGTCTGCCAGCTGCGTAGCCACCGCGTAGGTAACGTTGTAAGTGCCGGTCCCGTTCTGCGTTATTGCGAACATCGTGCCTGTCAAGCTCCCTCCCAGCACGGTGATGTTCGCATGGGCATACCCGAGGCTCGAGATCATATTCTGATAGGTGAGTTGCCCGTTCATGGTGGTGTTTCCGAAGAATACCGCAGGCGCGTACAGCGCGCTGCCGTACTGCATGGAAAGCGCGAACACGATCAGGCCGAATGCCATCGCCAGTGCCGAAGGAATCAGCAGCCTCCTATCAA
>CAIOIN010000048.1 GCA_903858385.1 uncultured Microcaldota archaeon
GTCACCTTGAAATTTGATAGGAATTTCTCGTATTCGCCCAGTTTCGCGCCGGCAAGCTGTATCTGCGTCGGGGTGGAATCTGTGATTTTTATACGTTCCAATTCGCCTTTTTTGAGCCTTGACAGGTTTGAGACGCGCGCTATCTCAGTGAAGGTCAGGTCGGCTCCGTTCCTGTGGCAAAGCGTGCGGAAGGCGCAGTCAGTGATATCCTCCATCGGGGCTAGCATCAGCTGGAATTTCATCTAATCAGTTATGTTTGCGTACTTAATGATTTTCTCTTATGGCATTATTATAAGCTAGGTGTTGCGATGGAATGCCGGATGCGCGGTCGAGGCAAAACCTTATAAACTGTGGCTTCAAAAGAATATTGAAAGTGATACAATGAAGGGAACTGTAAAGATGTTCAATGCCGCACGTGGATTCGGATTCATCACGGGCGAGGACGGAAAGGATGTGTATGTGCACAACACCTCAATCGAGGGAGG
Source organism: uncultured Microcaldota archaeon (assembly GCA_903858385.1). Classification (GTDB taxonomy): domain Archaea; phylum Micrarchaeota; class Micrarchaeia; order Micrarchaeales; family Micrarchaeaceae; genus CAIOIN01. The sequence goes on from CAIOIN010000048.1 coordinate 486, forward strand.
CGCAACGCTCGCAGTCGGCGACAAGGTCGAATACGAGGTCGTTCAGGGTGAACGCGGACCTGCCGCAAAGAGCGTAAAGAAGATTTAATTGCATTTGACAGCACCGCAAGGTGCTGTTCCTTATATTTTGGGCTTTAGCCGTCGGCATGCCCTTATGCTACGTTTGTTCTGGGTAAAACGATCATATACGCATGAGATATGCGTGTGTTCCATCAGAAACGGCATGTACCTTTATCTCGGCATTCTTGTTCTCCACTCTTGCGATGTCTACTAACTTGTTGTTTTCTTCTTCAGATATAATCTTGTCTGGATTTTCCACCAATGATACCCGCGGCTTCATCAGCTTTGAGTATTCGTAATGCCCAACAGCAAACATGGCCATGGTGTACCAATCTCCGCCAGTTATTTGTAGCTCTCTTTTGCGCACCATCAGTTCAGAGAATGCCGGATTGTAATGAAGGTCAAAGGAGGCTTCTTCCTTCGCAGGAAGCGAGCGTTCTCTCCCTTTTCGGTATTCCCAAGCATAATGCACCGTTACATTGCAGGATATTCCATCCGGTTGTGTCGCACCTCTCGCGAAAAAGACTTCCATTTCTCCGGTCGTCGGTTCCCTGTCAAGCGAAAAGGTGGATGCCTCGAATTCCCTTGATTTGTGGTACTGCAAGAAGTAGGTTTTCCCATTGAATGCGATGAACTCCATTATCGGACAATTGTTGGGATCGAATCTGTCAAAGTTCCTTATTGTTTCGTAGGTTTCTACCAGTCCAGGCAGTGCCTTCTGGAATTCTTCGGGCAAAGACCAGACATAATTTTTGATTGGCTTGCCATGTTCAAATAGGGTGTAATCATGTTTTGAGGTTATGTGATAGCGCCCTTTGATCGAGGAATCTGCGACGACCTTTATCTCAGTGCCCCGCAGCAACTCCCAGAAAGAGTAGGATACTCCTTCATTGAACTTATCGAAGTCGATGCCTAGCAGCCTGCAGTGCTCTTTTATCATGCGGTCGCCGATATACTGGTGCTGGTTTTTCGGATCCGCGCTCTTGATGAGCATCTGCTCTTTCAGCTGCGCCTCGGTCTCAGCTTCGGGAAATTCGCTCAACAGCCTTGTTTCCAATAATCCTGATGAGCCATCATAATCTTGCTTGTGCTCGCTCCTTACAAGGATCTCTACGCCCGAATTTCTTGCCTCTTTTAGCGAAGCGAACCTTCCAGGCACTGGTATGTGGCTGTCCTTCTGCTCGACGTAGTCCGCAATGGCCCTCTTGGGCTGACCTTCTAATGCGCTAGGATTCGCGGCGTAATAATCGCGAGGCCCGTTCAGCAATTTTACTTCCACTCAGCACCACAGCAAATCCACTGCTTCAGGAGATATATATGGCTTGCGCTGAACCCCTGAAAAATAAAGAAAAAAGAAAAAGAAAAAAGATGAGCGATTAGGAGATTATCTCTCCTACCGCAAACCTTTCCTTGACTTCCGTCACTCTTATCTTGACGGTGTCGCCTTCCTTCGCGCCCTTGATGAATATCACGAAGCCGTCTTTCTTGGCTATGCCGTCACCCTTTGACGCAACAGCCTCGATCTTGACTTCTATTTCATCGCCGACCTTGACAGGCTTTGGTTCCGAAGAGCCCGAATACGAGCTTCTGCGTCCGCCGTAGCCGCCAC
>CAIOIN010000049.1 GCA_903858385.1 uncultured Microcaldota archaeon
CGGCCGTAGAAGACTATCTGGCTGTTGCCTACTGGCTTTATTCCACCCATGAGCCTGTCATCTATGACTGGAGTGAAAACGTGTATCCTATTCTTGTCGACTCCGCATTCTTCGAGTCTCCCTGCAGTCACGCTGGAGTTCGCAATGTAAGCGTCGGCAACCTTTATGAACGCAGATGCATAAGCGTTAGCGATGCCTCCAAAGAATCCGCCGAGGTAGCTAGTCCAATAAGCCTTGTCCCATACCTCGTGCACATCAAGTATCAGCTTGCACCTGTAGAGCATGCAGTACAGCTTCAGCGGCAGTATATGCAGTACGGGGAATTCGTTCACCTGGATGTAATCAAACCTGTACTTGAACAGCCTGAACATGTCTACCGAAAAGACCATGGCTTCCCTTATCGATCTTCTGCCGTGCCTGTAGAACTTCTCCTTGGTGATGTTGTGCTTCGTGTGGAATATCACTCCGTCGCGCTCGAACTCCTTCTCCATGCCCGGCCACCTGAAGGAAAAGAAGTGTACCTCGTGCTTTTTCGCGAGCTCCCTGGATTCGGCGCCTTCCAACGTTTCTATCCCGCCGATGTTCCATGGGTAGACCGCATCGGACACGAATGCAATTTTCATACCTTCACGTAAAAACATATAAACAGCATGATTTAATATTGATGCTGTGGATTTAATCCCTCTGATTGTGATGCAATGGCAGAAAAAACCCATAAAACCCTCGGGCGGAACGTCATACCCGAAAACTACAAGCTAACAATAGACTCGGACATCAAGACCTTCAAGTTCAACGGCAATGTCATCATAAGCGTCGACATAAAGAAGCCTACAAGACGGATAACGCTCAACTCCAAGCTCCTGAAGATAAATAAGGCGCTCATTATCTCGAAGGGCAAAGACTACGCCGCAAAGGTGAAGGTCGACAAGAAAGATGAGACACTCCTTCTATCCTTCGAAAAAGCGGTCAGGGGCAGCGCGAAGATAACAATCGATTTCAACGGCTCTAACAACGACGAGATGTACGGGCTCTACAAGAGCAAATATTCCTACAAGGGCAAGGACGGGTACATACTTTCCACTCAATTCGAATCCACGGACGCAAGGAGCGCATTCCCCTGCTTCGACGAGCCGGAGTTCAAGGCAACGTTCGACCTGGCGCTTGTGATCGACAAGGGTCTAGCTGCAGTATCGAACATGCCGATAAAGAGCGAGAGCAAAGCCGGCAGCAAGAAGAAAGTAACTTTCGATACCACTTTGAAGATGTCAACATACCTTCTCTACATGGGGATAGGCAAATTCGAGTTCCTGGAAGGCAAGCTCGGCAAGAGATCCGTGCGGGTGGTGACGGTGCCGGGCAAGATCGCCTATGCCGGCATGGCATTGGACTTCACAAAGAAGTTTCTCGCTTATTATGAAGATTATTTTGGCGTGAAATACCCGCTGCCGAAGATGGACATGATAGCCGTGCCTGACTTCGCCGCAGGGGCGATGGAGAACTGGGGCGCGATAGCCTTCAGGGAGGTCGAGATACTCGGCAACGAGAAGATAACCTCTGTCGCGATGAAGAGGCGCATTGCAGAGGTCATAGCCCACGAACTCGCGCACCAGTGGTTCGGCGATTTGGTGACGATGGCATGGTGGGACGATCTCTGGCTGAACGAGAGCTTCGCCACCTTCATGGCCTACAAAGCAGTCGACCACATCTTCCCAGAGTGGCAGATGGGCACGCAGTACTTCATCGACACCGTCGGGACTGCGCTCTCGATGGACCAGCTGAAGACCACACACCCGATAAGCGTGCACGTCAACGAGCCGAGCGAGATCAACGAGATATTCGACGGCATAAGCTACGAGAAAGGTGGCAGCATACTTTCCATGCTTGAAGATTACGTCGGCGCTGAGACCTTCAGGAAGGGGCTGAACCTGTACCTGAGAAAGCACGAGTACGGCAATGCGACGAAATATGATCTATGGGGCGCGATACAGCAGGTCGCAAAGTCAAGCGGCAAGAACGTCTCGAGGGTGGCAAGCTACTGGATCGATAATCCCGGATACCCGATGGTCGACGTGAAGCTCGGCGGCAACGGAGTCCTGTTGGAACAGAACAGGTTCCTGCTCGCGGACGGCAAGGGCAGCGGCACCTGGCCGATACCCCTACACTACAAGACCGAAAACGGGCAGGGATACATGCTCATGAGCGGGAAGACCGATTCGATAAGCCTTGAAAAAGGCTCTTATGTGAAGCTGAACTACCTGCAAAAGGGACTGTACAGGGTAAGATACCCCGAAATGATATTGAGCGAGCTGGGTGAACTTCTAAAGACAAAGAAGATAAGTGCGTTGGATGCCTGGGGGATAGAAAACGACCTATACGCGCTGGCGAGGTCGTGCAAGATCCCGCTGAAAACATATCTAGATTTCATAGAGCGCTACTGCTTTGACTGCGGATATCCGCTGAATTTCAGCGTGTCGGGTCACCTGTACGGATTATCCGTGCTGCTCCACGGTACAAGCCAGGATTCCAGGATAAACGAACTGATAATCTCATACCACAAGCTCATACTTGATCAGACGGGATGGTAGTCGCGCGACTCGGATGACGACGTGACCATCATGCTCAGGAGCGTCGCGATAAGGAACCTAGGCATTGCCGGGGACAAAGACACGGAAGACAGGGCAAAGGCGCTGTTCAAAGATTACATTGAAAAAGGCAAGCCGATAGAGACCAACATACGCAGTGCAGTCTATGCGATAAACGCTTGGACCGGAGATGACTGGGCGTTCGGCAAGTTCGCAGAGCTCTACAAGAACGTCGAATTGCCGGAAGAGCGCTCCAAGCTGCTTGCGGCGCTGGGGAACTTCGGCAGCACCGCGCTCGCGAAGAAGGGACTGTCATTGACGCTTTCGAAATACGTGCGGCTTCAGGATTCTCCGACCATACCCGCAGTTGCCTCATCGAATTACGTGGGCAAGGAGCTCATCTGGTCATGGACGAAGGCGAACTGGAAGACACTGGCGCGCAGGTGCAAGGCGCAGCTAATGCTGAGCTCCTTCGTGGGAGACCTCGGCATAGTCGGCGACCAGAAAACAAGGGACGAGATAAAGAGGTTCTACGCCAACCCCAAGAACATGAAAAAGGAGATAAAGCGAGAGCTCGCCCAGACCCTTGAGCGCATCGATACAAACATAAGATTCGAGAAGCTGCAGGCCAATTGACCGAGTGAACAGCGCTCTTTCCGTGCAAAAGACGTAGCGCATACATACCTTTATAATTGTTGATATCACTATAGTATTGTCAAAATAGTCATACTGAATAGAGGTATCAAGATGGCGCGTTTCTATAAGATTTTAAGTAAGGTTTGCTCATTATCTGTAATACGTGAAGAGTTAAGTCTGTAATCAGTAGCATAAACGCGCTTCTCTATCCTTATGGCTAGGTTGACACTAGAAAAAACAGGTGTCAAAATGGCAAAAACGTACATAGACGTTGTAAAATACATGGTAAATGCAAAGTTCGAGATTTCTGGTTTGGTGGAAAAACCGGACATAATTGGCGCTGTCTTCGGGCAGACTGAAGGGCTTCTTGGAGGCGGCCTGGATCTGAGGGAGCTGCAGAAGAACGGCAAGATAGGCAGAATAGAGATTGATGTTCAAACAGCCGGCAATAAGACATTGGGAAAGCTTTTCCTTCCTTCATCTTTGGGCAGGGTCGAAACGTGCATACTCGCTGCTGCGGTTGAATCCGTAGACCGAGTTGGGCCGTTCGAGACCTCGTTCAAAGTAGAAAAGATAGAAGACACGAGAAACGAGAAGAGAAGGAAGATAATCGCAAGGGCGAAGGACCTGCTCAAGCTGCTGCTTACGACCGAGATACCTGACAGCAAGGAGATCAGCGAGGTCGTCGAGTCGGACGTCAAGTCAAGCGTCGTGACCACCTACGGCACGGACAACCTGCCGGCAGGGCCGGACATAAACGGCAACGAGGAGCTGATACTGGTCGAAGGCAGGGCAGATGTCGTGAATCTATTGAAGAACGACATAGACAACTGCATAGCCATAGGCGGAGCGATAGGCAACATACCTAGGACGATCATAGACCTGTCGAAGTCTAAGGAAACGACACTGTTCGTGGACGGAGACCGCGGCGGGGAGATGATCATAAGAGGTGTGGTGAACGTGGCCGAGATAGACTACGTTGCGAAGGCTCCTGATGGCAAGGAGGTCGAAGAGCTGACAAGAAAGGACATAATAAAATCGCTGCGTTCCAGGGTCCCGATCGAACAGGTATTGCCGACCATAAAGGGCGACAACCACGAGCAGGCCATGAGGCAGGACAACTTCGACAACAGGCAGAAGTTCCAGAAGCAGACCTCGAGGTTCAGCGAGCAGCCGCAGCCGGCTCCTGCGCAATCGCAGCCGATGCAGCAGCCAGCGCAGAATCCACAGAGCCAGCCGCAGCAATTCCAGCAGCAGAGGCCGCAACCGAGCATGGCCCAGCCAAGTTCCAGCTTTGCGCAATCAAGGATACCCAGCCCCAACGAGATATCGCACAGGATGTCAGGCAAGCCCGAGCAGAGAGGGCCGGAAATGCACACCTACGGGCTTAGAGATGTATCGCAGCCAAGCAGCAGGCCTTCTGGCATAGATTCTATACCTACAATAGGCAGGCAATCCGCACCGATGGCGCCGCAACCGGCGCAGC
>CAIOIN010000050.1 GCA_903858385.1 uncultured Microcaldota archaeon
CCTATGCTGCTGTTCACCTTTTCCTTAACCTCTTTTGCAAGCTCTTCCGCCTTTTCATAGCTCATCTCGCCGATATCCAGAGCCGCTTCGTCTATGCTTATTACCTCCGTCCTGAAGCCGTACTCCTTGAGCGTCTTCATGACCTTCTCGGACATCTCCATGTAGTAGCGGTCATCGGATTCGAGATAGACGAGGCCTGGCACCAGCTTCAGCGCCTGCGAATAGGGCAGGGCGCTGTGCACTCCGAGCTTCCGGGTCTCGTAGTTGCACGTCTCGACCACACCGCGATCCTTGTTCTTGAGCGGCGCGCTGCCGACCACGAATGGTTTCCCCTTCAGCTCCGGATGCCGGAGCTCCTCGCAGGCCGCGAAGAAGTAGTCCATGTCGATGAACAGAACGAGCGGCAAGAGCACCACCAAACATATTTTTTACGTTGGCAAAAACTATATATACCGTAAAATAGAAGGAATCAATGGGATACAATGCGCACCCCGAAGTTCGCAGGAAGTTTCTATCCATCAAACAAGGAACTGCTCTCCAAATCGGTCAATGAAGCCCTGAACGCTGCAGAGGTACCGGCCAAAGCGGTAAGCGGAGCGCTTTCATATGTGGCGCCCCACGCAGGCTACGCATATTCCGGTGCGACTGCAGGATTCACGTACAAAGCCCTATTGCTTAACAAGCGTCTGGAAGGAATCGAAACCATAGTGGTGATCGGGCCCAACCACACCGGCATGGGCCAGGCGATATCCGTATCGCTGGAAGACTGGAAGACGCCGTTAGGCGTATCGGAGAACGACAGGGAGCTGTCAAAGGCGATATGCGGCTTCTCGGATTACGTGAGCCTTGACGAAGAAGCGCATTCCAAAGAGCATTCGATAGAGGTGCAGCTTCCATTCCTGCAGCTCGTCGCACCGGGCAAGAAGTTGTGCATGATATGCATGGGCGACCAGAGCCCTGAAGCCAGCAGGATCCTGTCCGATGCGATAATCAATGCGGCAAAGAAGCTGAAGAGAAGCATAACGGTGATTGCAAGCTCCGACTTCGACCACTACGAACCAAGCGAGACCGCAAGAGAGAAGGACGCGCAACTGCACAATGCGATGAAGCGCATGGATTGCGAGAAGTTCGACAGTCTGCTCCACTCTCTAAACGATACTGCCTGCGGCCACGGCCCGATAACCGTAGCCATGGTGTTCGCCAAGGAAAAGGGCGCCGGCAAAGGGATCATATTGAAATATTCGAATTCCGGAGACCAGACCGGCGACTATTCCAGCGTTGTGGCATATTCCTCTGCGGTTTTCGTATGACCGCAATGCCTCGGAAAACGGGCACCAAAAGTATAAATATTATCCGAAAAAGAAGGATTGTGCCGTAAAGTGCTGAGATGGATAAAACGAAATCAAACGAGAAAGCGGGAGCGACGCAAATACACCTGCAATCGAAGGAAGAGCTCTTCAACATCGGCGAAGGCCACATCAGGCGCGGCGTAACCTATAAGCAGTCCAAAGACCAGGCAATCTTCTCGGCCGGCGATTGGCGGCTCACTTTCCAGAAAGACAAGAGCAAGAATCTCACCCTAAACCTCAAAGACAGCAGTGAAAAAATCCTGATGCACCTTGAAACCGAAGAGCATCCGACAGACTGCCTGATATCCCTAATCAGGTATGTGGCAAATAGGGACGGTCTGACCCTATCGGAAGATCCAGATGGAATCAAGAAAAAGGTGGCAGAAGCAAAGGAATTGCCTGTTGATCCATCCTGCACAACGCGCACCTTCTTGGTGCCGGAAGGCAAGAGCCAAAACCTGATAAACTATGTCAGAATATCGGGCAGTGCCAGAGGATATTTCTCAATCATGCTGAAAAGCAACAAGGGCGGAAGGGAAGAGGTGGTCTTCCCGTTCAAGATCTCTACTGACAAATCAAAGACGGCTGAAGGCTATACTCTCTCTTTTGGCGACTCCAGCCAGCCGGGCCTTATAGAGCATACCGGCCTACCCAAGTCCACCGTTGCAGACATTGCAATGCCCAGCGTCCTGTCCCTAGCCAAGTTCGTGACGGAGAAAAACGGATGGAGGTACACACCGCCAGGCTCCGGATCTGATGCAAGCAGCCTAAAGCGGTAATCAACGTCAATGGACGATTCCTAAAGCAACGCATAAATATCTCCTGAAAAAGAGACAGAACCGGTGCAATGACCATAAGCGTAGCCGCTACGAATTCCGAGGCTAGCCACGGCCAGCCGCAGCATTCATCCGATGCGAAAATAAATATTATCTCTAGAACACTTCTGGAAACAAAGCCTACGGCAATCGCGGCAAAGACGCAAATCTCTTCCGAATACATGGAAAAGACCTTCCTGATCTGCCGCCAAGCCGACTTTTTGAACGGCGACCTTTCGAAGGAGGTAGCCATAACCTACAAGCAATCCCGCGGCAACCAGATAGAGATCTCAGCGGGCGATTATAAATTCTATTTCGAGAAGAACGGAAAAAACACCCTCGAACCGATAACGAGGAACAACCGCATAAAGACCGGCAAAGACATCCTGCAGCCGCCCAAGCCCGGAGAGGTCGACGGCCTGGGATACATAAGAGAGTACATGTTAGGCTTGATCGGGCATATGGCCAGGAAGGAAAGTTTCGAACTTGCGGATGAGCTTAGAGCCAGAGCCAGCCAGATAAAAGGATTACGCGCCCATCCGCTATCCACGACCGAAGGTTTCATAGTGTCTGATGGCACCAAGCAGAGGCTTGTGACCTATTCCCAATTCATCAATACTAACAAAGCGGATATCTCAATCATTATACCTGCGGGGCATAGGGCGGAACCGAACTTGTATTTTTGCGTCCCTATCGAGATGGTCGAGGCCGGCAATACCTTCATGTTCAGGTACAAACCCACCTACCCAGTATCCATGAAGCATAACGGGGACCCCGGATTAAGCGAGGAGGGCCATGCCGCATGGGGCTGCATATTCTCCGTAGTCAAATTAATAATGGATAAAGACGGGAAGAAGCTCAAATGCATGCCCGAGTATCTCGACGAGACCACAAAGGCGAAATTCAAGGACTTTTTCAGGCCTGATCATGCACTTTCAACCCCGAATCGCGCGGATGCCAAGGCTGCTCTGAAGAAAATGCAGGATATCGAGATAATGAAAATGCACAACGATGGCAAATCAAACCATACCATTGCAAAGGCGCTAAGAGTTTCAAGAGGAAGAATTTCCACTCTTATCAAAGAATCCGAGAAATCAGAAAATCCTTTAGGTATCCTGGCATTGAGAAAGAAAGACGAAGAAGACGTGCGCAAGGTCGGC
>CAIOIN010000051.1 GCA_903858385.1 uncultured Microcaldota archaeon
CTCTGGGTGTCTATGTAGACCGGATCTTCCTCGTTCCTCTTCCTTGTAGCGTCGGTCCTCCGCCTTTCAAGTATTCGGTCGGTGTGCGCGTCGACGTATATGAAGCCCTTCAGGTTCTTTATGAGCTGGAGAGATTCCATCGGCAATCCGGGCACGTACCTTCCTGTCCCTTCCGCCTCTATGGAGCCATGCGTGTCCACCACGACATTGCCCTTCATGGCCGCTATCTTAACGAAGGCCTTGTTCCTCAACTCGGAATACTCCTCTGCGTTGCTCTTGTGCCTCAGGTCGTCCCTTCCCGCCGCGAACTTGTCCTTCGAGGCAAATTCCAGCATGAGAGTGCCGACGCTCACGAGCGTGAAGTTCTTGTCGTCGGCTATGCTGCTCAATAGGGTGGACTTGCCTGCACCGGGCGTTCCCGTTACGATTACAGTTCCTGGCACTTTCAACATCTTTTATTCCTCGCCGCCTGGCATGCCTCCCATTCCGCCGGGCCCGCCTGCCGGTGCCCTGCTCCTGGAACTTATCATGTCGTCTATCCTCAGTATTATCTCAGCAGCCTCGCTGGCGCTTATTATCGCCTGCTTCTTGACGCTCATGGGCTCGAACACTCCCAACTTGTTCATGTCGCCTATCGCGTTGCTGAATATGTTCACTCCGTAGACGTAGCCGTCCTTTGCCTTGTGCTTCGTCCTCAGGTTCACGAGCGTGTCTATCGCGTCCATGCCTGCGCTCTCCGAGAGCGTCTTCGGCACTATCTCGACCGCATCTGCGAACTTCTGTATCGCAAGCTGCTCTCTTCCGCCCACGTCGCTGGAATAGTTCCTCAGGCCGTTCGCGATGTCTATCTCTATGCTGCCTCCTCCCACCACGTAATGCCCGTTCTCCACGACGCTGGATATCGCGCCTATGACGTCCGTTATGGATCTTTCAGCTTCATCCACGACCTGCTGCGTGCCTCCCCTTACGAATATGGTCACGCTCTTCGGGTCCTTGCACTTCTCGACGAACACCATGTGCTCGCCGCTTATCTTGCGCTCCTCGACCATCCCGGCCCAGCCGAGATCGTCAGTCTTCAGGTCATCGAGGCTTGTCGTTATCTTCGCCTTCGTGGCCCTTCCGAGCTTCTCCATGTCGCTCTTCTTTATGCGCCTGACCGCTATTATCCCGGCCTTTGCCAGGAAGTGCTGCGCCACGTCGTCTATGCCCTTCTGCGTGAAGACGACATTGGCTCCGCTCTTCTTTATCTTCTCGACCATCTCCTTCAGGGTCCGCTCTTCCTGCTGCAGGAAGGCCTGCATCTGCTCCGGCGAGGTTATCTCTATCCTTGCATCCGTTTCCGTCTTCTCTATCTCCAGAGCGACGTCAAGCAGTGCTATCTTAGCGTTTGCCATCGACTTCGGCATGCCCGGATGGGCTATCTCCTTGTCTATCAGCACACCGTTTATGAACTGCGTGTCGCTGACAGAGCCTCCGGACTTCTTCTCAAGCTTTATGAAATCATGGTCTATCACGCTCTTGCCGTCGGCGCTCTTGTCCATGACCTGCTTAACCGCCCTTATCACGAGCTTTCCGAGTTCGAGCTTCGTCTTGTCGTCTCCGACGTTCTTAGATCCCATGGAAACGGCCGCAATCCTCTGCAGCGTCTGCTCGTCGCTAACGTCTAGCTTCATCGACTTCTCTTCAAGTATCTCTCCGGCCTTCTCAGCAGCCATCTTGTAGCCCTTGACTATGGTCGTCGGATGTATGCCCTGTTCCAGAAGGTCGCCTGCGCCCTTCAGCAGCTCACCGGCCATTATCACGACTGTCGTAGTGCCGTCCCCAACCTCTTTATCCTGTGTTTTGGCTATATCGACCATTATCTTTGCGACCGGGTGCTCAACGTTCATCTCCTGAAGGATTGTAGCGCCGTCGTTCGTTATCACTATGTCTCCAAGGTCGCTGACCATCATCTTGTCCATGCCCTTCGGTCCCAATGTGGTCTTGACCGCTCCTGCAACCGCCACTGCGACTGCTATGTTCGTCCTCTGTGCATCCCTGCCGAGAAGCCTTGTAGAGCCTTCCGGAAGCAAAAGAACCTGTTGTCCACCTAATTGATTTTCGCTCATGATACTCACTTTTTAAACAGGATAGTAATAGTCAAGCGACTCAAAAACTGACAGTCATTTGCGTATACAATGTAGAGTTTACACGCTCACTATTGATTAGCAAAGAAAACTATATATAGGTTGCCCTGCCGCCGGGCTCTTTTTATGCCGTCGGCGCGGAAGTATTCCATTAAAGCGAAAAATTGAAGAAGAGTTAAATAGCTTTCCAATTATAATATCTTAAAATAGAATCTCTATTTGTATAAGGTGTATGAATGAAAATAAGCGATTTGAAGGTAGGAGCTAGTAACGTCACTGTCCAGGCAAAGGTAGTGAACAAGGAGGACCCGAGGGAAGTCATAACCAAGTACGGGAAGAGGCTGAGCGTAGCGAACATAACGCTGCAGGACGACTCAGGATCGATTCCGATGTCACTCTGGGGCAACGACATAAGCACCGTCGATGTGGGCGACACCATAGAGGTGGCGAATGGCTACGTCAACGAGTTCAGGGGCGCGCCTCAACTGTCAACCGGCAAGTTCGGCAAGATAAAGGTAGTCGAAAAGGGCTCTGGCGCAAGCACAGAGGCCTACTCCGCAGAGGAGCCGACCGAGGAAGACGCATAATCTTTTCTAATCCTTTCTTTTCTTTCCTTTAGGATTCCAGTAACGTATAGTGTAAGCAAGGAATATCGCTCCGAGGATCACACCGAACCACAGCGTAGCCATCCTTGACATTATGGTTGCAGCGGAGCTCACCGCAGTGCTCAGGCCGTACACGGTGTTCAGCAGCGCGACCATGGTGCCGTCAGTGACCCCTATACCACCAGGTAGGCTGGAGACCATGCCGAAGATGAGTGTTGTAGAATAGGCGAAGACGCTCTCGCTCAAGCTCGGGATTACGCCTATCGATTGCAGCGTGAAGTACAGCGCCATCGAGTTAAGCAGCTCGGCCGGCAGTGTGAATAACAACGAAGTGAGATAAATTTTCGGGTTATTCAACACGCTCTGCGAGGCGTAGTACTGGTCGCCGTAGATGGAGAACAGGCGGAGGAATTTGCCGCTCTTCAGGTGCTTTTTTATGAGGTTATACAGCCAGTCGTCTATTATGAACACGAACGGGATGAGCAGCAGAAAGTCGACCACGGCGACGTAGAGCACGTACCTGTTCAGATACAGCGAGATTATCAGGGCCAGGATCGCAGTGCCGATGAAGTCGGTGAATATGTCCATTGTCACTATCGGCACTATCTGCGCGAATTTTATCTTCGTTATCCTGTTAAGCGTGTACGCGGCAACGACTCTTCCTATCCTGGCGGGCGTTATATCCATTGAGTAAACGGACATATAAACCGCGAAGTTCTTCCGCGTCGGCACCTTCAGCCCAAGCTTTTTTATGTAATAGCTCCACTTGCAGTACTTCAGCAGGAAACCTAAAAAGACAGCTACAAACGCAAGTGAATATACCCAGAGATTCGCGGTTGACGCAACTTTCATTACCTCAGAGAAATTACCGAACAGGGCTATTGCCATGAACACTATGGCGCTCACTACGAACGAGGCGACTGCAAACATTCCTATCTTCCTGATAAGGTTCATGTACCCTTTTTTATCGAGTTTCTTGACTCCTATTATCCCGAACCACATCGTCTTCTTCTTCGCCATCACATCAACAGGTCAATAATGCAGTGTATCCATGAACAGTTTCTCGTACCTCTTCACTATCTTGTCCCAATCGTGCCTTTCCACCACAAACTTCCTACCCCTCTTCGCCATTGCAGCCATCTTCTTCCGGTTCTTGAGAACGTACCCTATTCGATCTTCTAACTCTTCCACGCTTTTCGGCTGCGCGTACAGGCCATAACCATCCAGCATCTCCGGAATTCCGCCGACTGAAGATGCAATTGATGGAAGCTCGCATGCCAGCGCCTCAAGCACAACAAGCCCCGCAGGCTCGTAGAGCGACGGCAGGGCGAACATGTCGCAGAAGTTGTAATAATCCGGCAGCTTCTCTTCCGCTATGCCGTTCCTTATCCAGAACCTATCCCTCAATCCGAGCGACTCCGCCTCCGAAACAAGTTTTTTCTCCAAAGGGCCCTTGCCTATCGTGAGCAGCCCGAGCTTCAATCCCTCATTCGCAAGATTTGCGACTGCTCTCATGAGATAAATCTGCCCTTTTTGGTCAATCAATCGGCCATTCGTGATTATGTTTGCGTCATTGGATCCGCATTCGTCTCCAAGGCTCCTTGCAACCGCTTTCACGCCCGCATCATCCCGATCGATCGGCCGAAAAATGTTATGGTCTACGCCGTTGTAAACGAGGTGCGCCTTGCTGATGTCCTTTATCGGCACCGTTGTGTTTATGGTATTTCTCGAAACTCCGGTCAGCAGATCGGCTTCATGCATCAGTATGCGCCCCCAGGTGATATCATAGACAAGCCCCAGCGAATCTATTGCAGGATCTATCCCTATCGGAAGGGAATTGTGGATTGTCAGGGCTATCTTGCCATTCACCTTTCTTATTGCCGCAACGTTGTCCCCGAAATACTGGTACCTGTTATTGATGTGATAAAGCTCGCATCGCGCCTTTTTTATTGCGCTGTTAAGGCCAGGCATCGCGACAAATGGCAGCGGCGATACTGGGATGTCTATGTGTGTAGATCTCAGCCTCAGCACCGTGATGCCCTCTATCTCCTCGACAATGTTCTTCTTCGAGTGGAGCGGCGCCGAAGTGATCACAGTGATGTTGTGCCTTTTGGCCATCCTCCTGTACACCTCGAACAGGACCTTCTCGGTTCCGCCATTGTAAGGGTAAAAGAACTGGTTGAGTACGCATATATCCATATAACCTCACGAACTATAACTGGAGTTTATGAATGTTGGTCGCGCCCAAATAAAAAGCTTTGCAGAGGCATCTGTTTACGCGAGCCGATGTCATGCTGCCGGGTCTCTTTCAAATGCGCACACCGCATCCTAAGCCAATGCGACGTGCATCCAAAGCAGCCCAACAAACGGAAAAGGATACCGGAACAACCGCGACAACGGGTAAATTCGGAGCATTTACCGCGCTTCCGGGCAAACCGATTGCATGAAACCGTTTCACGCATATATATAAATAGGGTTTCAACTACAGGATGTCGATGAAAAACATAGTCGTGCTGGTCATAGACACGATCAGGGCCAGCGACCTGCGGGCAAACAACGGTCTCGGCACCATAAGCTATCTTGCTAGGAACGGCACCAACTACGCGAACGCGGTAGCCCCGGGCATGTGGACCGCATCAACCCACGCCTCTCTGTTCGTGAACCAGCGCGTCTCAAAAATAAGGAACGTTTCGAAGAACTTCTTCAAGAACGGCACGTACAAGATAGACCCGTGGATGGTAAAGACGAAATTCCTCAAGGATGACGCAACCACACTGGCACAGAAGATGCACAATCGCGGCTACAATTCCGTACTGTTCTCGTGCAACCCCTTCCTCACAAGCTTCACGAATCTGGCACTGGGATTCGACAGGACGTATGACCTCTGGATGGACTCGAACCTCAAGTACAACAAAAGCCTGGTCAAAAAACTGTCGGTGATAATCAACGGTGGCGCGCAGGCGAGGATGGCAATGTTCAGAACCAGCAACATCATGACTTCCATGTTGCCCAAGCCCATCATGGACAAGCTTTACATGGACCTCAGGAACCGGCTTGCGGACGGGGTGGCTAGCGCCGACGGCACCTACCGGCTCGACCGGGGCGCCAAGGACGCAAACAAAGCGATGGACAGATACCTGACCTACAACGACCCCAGCAAGCCAAGCTTCATATTCACGAACTACATAGAGGGCCATGAGAACTACCCGATAAGCAAGCGGGCCAACCTGAAGCAGGACAAATGGCTGTACCTGAGCGGCATTGAAGAGATGACGCCAGAAGTGACCGATAAGCTGCACAAAGGCTATCTGAAGAGACTTGGTTACCTGGATGCCAGAGTGAAAGAGGCAATAAGCATATTGAAAAGCAGGGGTACGCTAGAGGACGCCACGGTCGTTGTTACCTCGGATCACGGCCAGTCCTTCGGCGAACACGGATTGCTCTACCATTCAACATTCCCCTACCAGGAGATAGCCCACGTGCCGCTGATAGCCGTGAACTACAAGAACGGCAAGATGGTGAAAACGAAGGAAAGAGTGGAACAGCCAGTCAGCCTACTGGCGTTGCACAAATCGCTGTTGGATATCGCTTCCGGAAAAGACGAATACCTAGACGGCAACCTGAGAAGCGGCAAGTACCTACTGAGCGAACATACCGGCATATGCGAAGGGTGGGACGAAAGCCTTTTGCGCATGCTGAAATCGAGATCGAAGAGCGCGGAACTGATATACCGCGCCAAAAGCAGGTTCAACATCAAGGCCACCGCAGTCTACAGCGGAGACATGAAGCTGATGCACTATTTCGGGAAGAGAAAGGACGAGCTGTACGACCTTTCAAGGGATCCGGGAGAAGCGGACAACCTCATAGACTCCAACAGGTCGGTCGCGAAGGATCTGCTCTGCCATGCCGCGCCAAGAATGCAGACCAAAGCGTGCTAACACGCTTCTAATACCTGCTTCTCATGCACCGTTGATGCTCTTGACGTACGCCTGCTTGCATGCGCTCGCATTGCCTATGCCTGCCAGCCTCGTCCTGCATATGTAAGCGGTGAATATGTTTGCGCTCCCTATCAGCGCCTGCGATGTTGGCGAGCTCGTGTTGTTCAGTTGCGCTATTATCTGCGCCCAGCTGCTGCCCTGCAGCGCCTGCGGCGAAACCATGGCACCAACCAGCGTGCTCCTGTTGCCAAAAACCGTAAATGGTATACTGCCTGGACTGTCATATTTTGTCAGCAATGCCGTCTGGAGCGCGTCTGGCGCATTCAGCGGCTTGCCGTTAATGTCTCCGGTTTCAACCGCATCCAAATAAATGCTGCCGCTGCTGTAGCTCGCATTCGAGAAGGTGAATGTCGCGGTGTCAGGGTACACGTCCTTTGACCCCGATTCCATGTACCGCAATCCCGTGAAGTTGCCGAACCGCATCAGCGCCATCACAAGCCCCCATCTGTTGACTGCGCAGTACGGGCAGTAGTCCGCGCTGACGTAGACTATCCCGACCTTTCCATAGACAACCAACGAACTCGAGTCATTCACCGGCGTGGGATAATTGGGCATGCCCCCATTGACTGTGCTGCCGGCTCCGACGCGGTTTGCCAGTGTGCTGTTCAATGCGATGGCCCTGAGCTGCGAGAGCTGTGCGCCGCTCACGGGCGTACCCACAAGATCATTGGGCTTGCTGCCTGGATTCATCAGCAGATAGCCTGCCGTCACGAGGATGATCACAACTGCCAACACGCACGAGTACACAACGATTTTTCTCACAATATCTACCCCACTACATAACAAAATAATTTTGATAGCAAATTATAATAACGTCTAACCCGTATATCAATCAAGGCAAAGCGGGGTTGTTGCGTAACCTGGCAGCGCGGCGGGCTCCAGATGTTTATAAAAATTTGAGCTAACGCGATGATGAAGATCTGGAATTACAATACATGAAGTAACCTGCAAGTCTGGGTTCAAATCCCAGCAACCCCAAACCGTCTTTCTACTCCTGTCCGCTCTGGATTTCTTGTATCGGGTGTCCTCTAAGCTTTAGCTCCTAAGACAATACTTTTTATCCTAGCTTTTTTAGACTCGGCATCAAACTCAGAAACCATCACTGTTTTCACAACAAAATTTCTAGCAAAATCAAAATCCCTATACTCTTCAAGGGCACGATAAAAGGTCTTTTTATTCAACTCACTATGCGTTATGGTGATATGCGGGACAAATCCTCTACCTTCTTGTCTTGTCGACTCTGGGAATTCCCTATTCACCAAGTTTTTAAGTGCGGTTAGTTTTCTACTAGTTTTAACTTTTAAGTATATCACAAAATTGCGCTTTCGTGATGCGTTCAATTTCATAAAATACCCTACTCCCTCTACACCTAAAGCAAATGGCTCGATTTTGGCGGCCAAATTTTCTACTCTATCTACCACGGTTTTAAAATTTTCTTCACAGCCATGCACCTCCAAAATAGTAATATGTGAGCC
>CAIOIN010000052.1 GCA_903858385.1 uncultured Microcaldota archaeon
GCGGCAGAAGGGCATCCGAGCGAAGTAATGGCAACAAGTTTCTGCGGCCAGATCCTCGCATGCGAGTACATCTGCTCCAACAGGGGCAAGATGAAGCCCAGCGTGATCACATTGCCGCCTGAAGCCGATGCGAGGATAGCGCAGCTGCAGCTAGAGGCGATGGGCATAAAGATAGACAGCCTCACGAAGGAGCAGGAGAGCTACCTCACGAGCTGGGAGGGCGGGACATAAGGCCCGCTCTTTCATCTCCCGTTCTCGACTTTCATCGCCATCGCCACCACTTCGGCGTCTCCGACAGACCTTCCATCGTCTCCAGCCCTCTTGATCATGTCCAGTATTGCCATGAGCTCTTCCCTGGGCGCATTGATGCCGTACTTTCTCAGGGTCGCTTCCACGCCATGGACTCCGGAATGCTTTCCGTTCACTATGGTCGTCTCTCTCCCGAAGCTCTCCGGGCTGACAAACTGGTACGTTTTCGGGTTGTTCACAATGCCGTGCGTGTGTATCCCGGACTCATGAGAGAAGGCATTGGCTCCGACTATCGCCTTGTTCGGCTGCACGGGCATGCCATACAGCCTCGAGACGAGTTGCGATACCTCATATACGCCTTTGAGGTCGACGCTGGTGCTGTATTCTTCGTCTAGTTTGAGATGATTCAGTATCCCAACCACCTCTTCCAGCGCCGCATTGCCCGCCCTCTCGCCCACGCCGTTGACCGTGACGTGCACGCACTGCGCGCCAGCCTCGACCGCTGCGATGGAGTTCGCCACTGCCAGCCCGAAATCGTTGTGGCAATGCACGCTTATCGGCAGATCCACTGCGGATCTCATCTCCCTGATCAGGTGCGCCATATGCTTTGGCGTCGCGCGTCCCAGGGTATCGGGTATGTCGATCCTGTCTGCTCCCGCCATTGCCGCAGTCCTGTAAACCTCTTTCAGGAAGCCGGTATCAGTGCTTGTTGCATCCTCCGCCGAGAACTCCACCTTCATGCCCATCGACTTTGCGTATGCTACGGCGCTATCAGCCTTCTGCAGCACCTCTTCCTGTGTCATCCTGAGCTTGTCCCTCAGGTGTATGTCCGAAGTGGCAAGGAAGATGTGCACGCACTTTATGCCGGTTTCAAGGGTCTCATCTATGTCGCTCTTCTCGGCTCTCGCAAGCCCGCATATCTCTGCCCTCAGGCCTGCCTTTGCGACCAGCCTCATGCCCTCTCTTTCGCCAGGCGAGGTTATCGCGAAGCCAGCCTCTATCACGTTCACTCCCATCCTGTCAAGTGATTTCGCTATCTCCGGCTTGTCCGCCGGCCTAAGCGCCACTCCCGGGCTCTGCTCCCCGTCCCTCAGCGTCGTGTCTAATATCGTTATTTGCATCTAACCACCTCCAAAGCGTGATAAAAGTAATCGGCGGCAGGTACGGCAGCAGCCGCGCAGCGGGCATGCTCTCCACTGAAAGTCAAATTCACAAATCGTTTCACGAGAAGAACTCTACAGACCTCCCAAAACGCAAGACCCCTTGATAGCAGTGGCGCCGATGCTCACTAAGGTTAGAGGGGAAGCTAACGAGTATTTTAGATTATGCATGCAGCGCACCGATTCTTTCATGGTAAGCAGTTTGCTGGGATACGCTTAAAAGCCTTTTCTACAAACTCCAAAAGCAGAAAACATTCCGCGCATAATCCAGAGATGCATGCGCCGCTGTAAGAAAGGCTTAAAAGGAGCCGAAGCTTCAAATATACGTAATGGACGCAATCGTGGAGAAGAGCGAAGAAGTCACGAAGCAGGAAACCCATCATGGCATCGGGAAGTTGCTGCGCACGGTGAAGACTGAACTCCAATGCCGCGCCATGAAGCATGTCAGCGAGGGCGGAGCCGCCTCCAGCAACCTGATGGCCGCCCACCCTGGAATGTACCTATGGGCCGAGGGCATAAAAGAGGTCTCGACCATTGCAAGAGGGCTGTTCGGCCACAAGGAGAAGTGATGCGCCTAATCCTTTTTTAACAACGACTTCTGAAGGCATTCGTCAAAAGACTGCCTGCCTGAACGATCCCGTCCAATATCAATCAATATCAACAATATGCGTCAAGAGCGTGGCCTTCCTGCCATAACGACAATAAACGAACGCCGTATAAGGCATAAGTATCTCCTAAGACCTATACCATATCATGAAGACAGATAAAGTAATGAATGATTCTTGTGCTCCGATACTAAGAAAGGAACCACAAAATGAAGTCAACTCCAAAGAGCAGCACAATACCTTCATGGGATTCGACAGGCACCTGAGAAGGGCATGTGCAGCCCTTGCCCTGGTCTGCCTGGCCACCATCCCTGCAGCGTACGTTCCCAAGACCGCTTCCGATACTGGTCCTGATGTAACGGAAACCACGCGGATAGGGGCGGGAAACGAGACCTATTTCATAGGCGCCGGCGGAGCGCCGATAACGGGCCTGAAGGTCAAATTTGTTGCGGAAAGCGATATCAAGATTCCAGATCCGATACCCAACGCTAATGACAAAAGCGACGGATTCAGCATCCAAATCAACTGTTATCCGCCAGAAGGGAATACTGTCGGCTGGCTGCAGCTTACTGCCATGATCCAGCCCGCATACGGATTCAAGCAGAAACCCGGCGATACCGGCAACTCATTGAGTTTAATGGCCAGCGCATGGCCTTCTGTGGTCGGAGCTCCGGACGCCGCCTCCAACCAGACCATCGAAAGGGTTTCCTATAATCTGCCCAGCACCATCCCTCGCGGATATTCGTTTGAAATTGACCTGATCAACAATTCAAAGGGCGACGTGACCGGATACACCCTATTTTACCGCAATGATAAAGGAGGCATCATCACAAAAACCACGATGCGCCTATCGAAGAATTCTGCCGTCTTGATGGACGGGCCGATCATGCAAATGCACCCTACATCTATCGTGGCGTTCACTCCGGATGTTGTGGGAATATGCAACGGAGGTTTCGCCGGTTTTACTAATGCTAAAGCTGAACTGCTTATGAGTGCAAGCCAGCCACTATCCGCTTCTATGGCAAACTTCACCTACGGCAATCACATCTTTACCGGTGATGTGTTCCCGTCGGGCCAACCAGTCCCAGAACGATATACGACGGGAGAGGATTCCAATCTCCACATATACGAAGAGGATGCTCCAAAAGGGAAACTCGCAGAACTCCTCACCACGGACGACCAAAAATAAAAATCTGCCGCAGGCAGGATTTGAACCTGCAACATTTCGCTCTTCAGGCGAACACTCTCCCGGGTTGAGTTACTGCGGCACGACGCTATACGTATGCCCTAAAACAAATATAAAGCTACTGCTGCAGGCCGCCCACGATATAACGATATAAACCTATACTCCGAATTCATCATATGCCATTGTCTTGGGATGAACTTGCCCCATACGCCAGGCTCGTCAACACCGGTTCGATGGAACCGAGAGCCTACCAGGTCAACATAACGAAGAGCGTCTATTCCGGCATGAACACGCTGGTCGTCTTGCCTACCGGACTGGGCAAGACGCTGATAGCCGTCTTCGCGATCGCCCGCGCCCTGCACGAGGGCAAGAAGGCGATACTGCTTGCACCTACGAAGCCGCTCAGCGAACAGCATTACCAGTCATTATCGAAGCTGCTGAACATCGATCCGGGCATGCTGTTGCTGCTCACGGGAAGCCTGAGCGGCAAGAAGCGGGAGGAGCTCGAGAACAGCGTCAAGGTCATAGCCGCGACCCCACAGACCATAGCCAACGACCTCAAGAAGGGCAGGCTGTTGCTAGAAGATTTCTCGGTTGTCATATTCGACGAGTGCCACAGGGCGGTGGGAAGATATGCTTACACCTACATCGCGAACGAGTGCAAGCTGAAGGGCATACAGCTGTTGGGCCTCACGGCATCTCCCGGCAGCGACAAGAAGAAGATAGAGGCGCTCATAAACACGCTAGGCATAACAAACATAGAGATAAGGATAACCACGGACCTGGACGTTGAGCCGTACGTGATGAGGAAGGACATATCGACCATGTACGTCGAGAAGAGCGCAACCATAAACGAGGTAACCGGTTTCCTGAAGCCCGTCATAGACGACCATCTGGGCAACATGTACTCCCACGGTCTGAGCCCCTTCAAGAAGTTCGAGAACATGCCGAAAGGAAGGCTTCTCGACCTCGGCGACACGATATCGAAGATCAGCGCAAGCAACTACAAGTTCATGGCGCTGTACGATTACACTTACGTCCTAGACTTGGTGCATGCGCACGATCTCGTGAGCTCCGAAGGATTGTACCCGTTCATAAGCTACATGAACGCATTGGAAAAAAGAGAGGAGAAAAGCAGGGCGGTGCGGAGCATACTGTCCAACGCCGCAGTCATAAATGCGCAGAAGGTCGCCAAAGCGGCATTGGAGAAAGGAGAGGAACATCCGAAAATGGCTCTGGTGACCAAGCTGCTTAACAACGAACTGAA
>CAIOIN010000053.1 GCA_903858385.1 uncultured Microcaldota archaeon
ATGCCAAATTTAATGATATTTGGCAATATATTGGAGAGAAGAGCAAACCAAAGATTAAACAACATTTGTTGAGAGTTACAATAATAAAAAATAGTAAAATACTTTATGAATATGATTTAATACAACAGAAGTTACTGAATAGGAGACAAGCGCTTAATAGATCCATCTTTATGGAAACAATTAGAAGATTAAAAGCAGACTCAAAGGAGGATAGAGACGGTTTTGTTGAAGAGGAGAGGGATAATGAACAGGGGTTAGATGGGAGGGGTAAAACAATACTGGAAAGAATTAGAGATTTCTTGTGGCCCGTAGCGTGAATACCTATAAATACATTTTGAGCCAATACCTATTGTCTAATTTCTAAAGGGGTTACCATGGATGAAAAAGAGATCAACGAAACAATAGATAGGATAATCAAGCAGATGGAATTGCTGGTGAACGACTTCAGCGTGCCCAAGAACGTGAGGAGCGCCATATCCGATGCTAAGTCCAGGCTGAGCACGAAAGAGGCCTACATAGTCAGGATATCTTCGGCCATATACAGCCTCGACGCAGTGAGCGGGGACATAAACCTGCCGCCGCAGGCAAGGACCGGCATATGGAACATACTGAGCATGCTCGAATCAATAAAGACCTAGATTTGATGGAATGGCTAAGAACGCACTTGGCGAGCTCGCCGCCAAGCTTTCGGACAGGCACATACTAATAGCCGCGGATTTGAAGGCAGAGGTTCTCGATGGGCTTGATGTGAGTGTGATCGCTGAACGGATAGCCAGCAGGCACAAGGATTCCACGACCCTCGGAGTGGTGAACAGCGAGGAGGTGGTCAGCATAATAAAGGAGATGGAGCTGGACAAGGCCCCGCACCCCATCGAAGTCATACACAAGGCGGGCTTCCGGCCCGCTGCCGCAGAGATCGACGCCAATTACAGCATAAGCAACAACGAGATAGAAAGGTCTGACGGGAATGTCGGAGCATTCGTATCCTATTTCCGCAGCCGATTAGACAAGCTCAGGAAGATGTTGGAGTACAGGAGCAACGTCACCGGATTGCTTGCGAGCATCGACGGCATAAAATCCTACACCGACGGCAGGGAAGTGACCATCCTCGGGATAGTTACGAGCATAATCGCCACGAAGAAAGGCAACATAATGGCAGTCATAGAGGACGAGACCTCTGACGCCAAGGTCGTCTTCGTGAACGGTTCCTTCGGCAGCTCAAAGGACGCTTTCGACAGGGCGGGCACGCTGGTGACCGACGAGGTCATAGCGGTGAAGGGAAAAATCGCGGGCGAGCTACTGATAGCGAAGGATTTCGTGTGGCCCGACGT
The DNA here is from genome assembly GCA_903858385.1 of uncultured Microcaldota archaeon. GTDB lineage: Archaea > Micrarchaeota > Micrarchaeia > Micrarchaeales > Micrarchaeaceae > CAIOIN01. The sequence continues at coordinate 1,332 of CAIOIN010000053.1, forward strand.
CCCGATAAAGCAGAGGAAGGAGGTCAAGGACGACTTTGCGATTGCGTTCATATCCGACCTCCAGGTTGGAAGCAAGCTGTTCCTCGAGAAGAATTTTTCTAGCTTCATAAGCTGGCTCAACGGCGGGACTGACCGAATGCCTGAGCTTGCCGGAAAGGTAAAGTATGTAGTGGTGGGCGGCGATGTGGTCGACGGCATCGGAGTGTATCCCAACCAGGACCTCGATCTTGCAATCCCCGACGCGTACATGCAGTACAAGGTATTCTTCAACCTGATAAGCGCGATACCGGATTACATACACATCTTTGTCATACCAGGCAACCACGATTCAGTGCAAAGAGCGGAACCGCAGCCGCAGCTGGGCCCGGAGCTGATCGGTGATTTCAAGGCGGAGAACGTGCACATGCTACCGAATCCCAGTTACATAACGCTGCACGGCATTGATCTGCTCACTTACCATGGCACTTCCCTTGATTCCGTCATAAGCGCAATACCGCGCATGAGCTATTCAAATCCGGAGAAGGCGATGATAGAGCTCCTTAAGAGAAGGCATCTGTCGCCGATCTATGGTGGCAACATAGTCGTGCCGAGCAAGAATGACAACATGGTCATAGAAAAGATCCCGGACATCTTGCACATGGGCCACGTGCACAAGAACGGACTGGGCAATTACCACGGCGTGAAGGTGGTCAACAGCGGCACCTGGCAGGCGAAGACCGAATACCAGACCATACTGGGGCACATGCCCACGCCTTGCGTGGTGCCGATTTATGACACCAAGAGCGACAGCTTCACAACAATAGACTTCGGTGCGGCGCCATGATAGAGGAATACATGAGAACGCTGCAGAACGGCTACGAGCGAGCCAATGCAGTCGCGTCAAGGGCTAGGAGCAAGGGCTATGATCCTAAGGAGGTCGTCGAGATAAGGCCGGCGCCGGACCTCGCCTCGAGGGTCGAGGAGATAATAGGCATGGAGGGATTGGCAAAGCTCATCAAGGAGCGCTCGGAGGGCAAGAGCAGGGAAGCCTTGGCGTTCGACATAGCGAAGGAGATATGCACGAACCCGAAATACGATTTCGGAGTCGAGAAGCGCCTTACATTGGTGGCAAGGATAGGCCTTGCGATATTGACTGAGGGTGTGGTGGTGGCACCTACCGAAGGGATACAGGGCGTGGAACTGCACAAGAATGCTGATAGGTCGGATTACATCTCAATACTTTACGCAGGGCCGATAAGGGGCGCAGGCGGCACCAGCGCAGCCCTCTCGGCGGCCATTGCGGATTATGGGAGAAGATTGCTGGGCATAGGCGCTTACACCCCTACGCCTTCAGAGATTGATAGGTATGTGGAAGAGGTTCAGCTTTACCATTCGAAATGCGCCAGGCTGCAGTACATGCCCAGCGAGCAGAACCTGCGAACGATACTGGAGAACTGCCCTGTGTGCATAGACGGAGTGCCGACAGAGCGCGTAGACATCAACATAAATCGGAACATAAAGAGGCTTGACGGCACAGGAAAGGAACAATTGCTTTCGAACAAGGTTCGCGGCGGCATGTGCCTAGTATCGTGCGAAGGCATAGCGCAGAAGGCGAAGAGCGTGCTCAAGCACACGAGGAACGCAGGCCTCGATTGGAACTGGCTCAACGGAATAATAAAGGTGGAGAAGCCGGTGCTCAGGAGCTCCGACAAGGTCAAGGAGAACTACAAGTTCCTCCAAGAGCTGGTGGCAGGCAGGCCGATATTCGCATACCCGGAGCACAGCGGCGCATTCCGACTCAGATACGGCAGGTCTAGGCTGACCGGCATTGCGGCGAAGGGCATAAACCCGGCCACGATGATAATACTTGACGAATTCATAGCTTATGGCACGCAGCTGAAGATAGAGAAGCCCGGAAAGGGCTGCGTGGTGGCCCCGGTCGATACGATAGAAGGTCCTTTCGTAAAGCTGACGACCGGCGAGGCATTGAGGGTTAACAGCGCCGAGCAGGCGAGGGAGCTGAAAGACAAGGTATCGAAGATCATAGCGGTCGGGGATATCCTGATAACGTACGGAGACTTCAAGAAGACCAATACCCAATTGCTGCCGAGCAGCTACGTCGAGGAGTTCTGGCTTGCCCAGCTTGCCGCAAACGGCTGCAAGGATGCTAAGGTAACCTCGTTCAAAGACGCGTTCGGGCTTTCCGAAAAGCACAAGGTGCCGATGCACCCGCTGTACATATACGATTACAATGACATGACGACAGAGGAGCTCGTCAGCCTGGCAAAGGCAGTCGCGCATGCGAAGGTGCAATCAACCGGCGACGGGCTGTTCGATGTAGAAAGCATAACCATCGAGAATGCCGGCAGCGAATTGATCGACGCGTTGGAGAGGCTGTGCATACCGCACGTCTCCAACAATTCTGTCGTGATAAAGGGCAGCGACGCGCAAAGCCTCTTGGCGTCGTTGGGCTTCGTGAAGGATGGAAAGCTTAGCTTCAGCGAAGGGGTCATCGGCAAATATGATGCTCTCATGTCTCCGTTGGAGATAATAAATTCCGTCGCGCCGTTCAATGTCATGAAA
>CAIOIN010000054.1 GCA_903858385.1 uncultured Microcaldota archaeon
CGGGAGATGAAAGAGCGGGCCTTATGTCCCGCCCTCCCAGCTCGTGAGGTAGCTCTCCTGCTCCTTCGTGAGGCTGTCTATCTTTATGCCCATCGCCTCTAGCTGCAGCTGCGCTATCCTTGCGTCGGCTTCAGGCGGCAATGTGATCTCTCCGGGCTTCTTCTTGCCCTTGTTGGAGCAGATGTACTCGCATGCTAGGATCTGGCCGCAGAAGCTCGTCGCCATTACTTCGCTCGGATGCCCTTCTGCCGCAGCGAGGTTGACCAGCCTTCCTTCCGCGCAGAGATAAATCTTCTTGCCGTTGACGCTGTACTCTTCTAGCGCATCGCGCACCTGCCTCTTCGGATATTTCGCGTTCATCCCGGCCACGTCTATCTCGACGTCGAAGTGCCCGGAATTGGCTATGATCGCGCCGTCCCTCATCTTCGACACGTGCTCCACGCGTATTATGTTCTTGTCTCCGGTAGCCGTGACGAATATGTCCCCTAAGCTTGATGCCTCTGACATCGGCATCACCCTGAAGCCGTCCAGCACGGCCTGAAGAGCCTTGAAGTGGTCGACTTCCGTGACTATGACGTTCGCGCCCATTCCCTTCGCACGCAGCGCCAGCCCCTTGCCGCAAGAGCCGTAACCGGCCACGACGAAGCTCTTGCCGGCTATCAGCACGTTAGTTGCCCTCAGAACTCCGTCTATGCTGGACTGCCCTGTGCCGTAATAATTGTCGAGAAGGTGCTTGGTCTGGTTGTCGTTGACCGCTACGACCGGGTACTTCAGCTTTCCAGCCTTGGCCATGGCCCTTAGCCTTATCACCCCAGTGGTTGTCTCTTCGCAGCCACCCAACATCTCCTTTATCAATTCCGGATGTTTCTCATGGATCCTCGTGACCAGGTCGCAGCCGTCATCTATGGTCAGATTAGGCTTGAACGCTATGACGCTGTCGATGAACTTGTAGTAATCCTCGACGCTCTCGCCCTTGTAGCCGAAGACCTTTATGCCCTCCTTGGCAAGTTCCGCAGCGACGTCGTCCTGAGTCGAAAGTGGGTTGCAACTCGCTATCGCAACGCCGGCGCCGCCTGCGACCAGCGTCCTCACCAGGACTGCAGTCTCCTTAGTAAGGTGAAGCGCCATGCCTATCCGCACGCCCTTGAATGGCATGCTCTTCTTGAGCTGCTCCCTTATCTTTATGAGCGCGGGCATGCGCATCTCAGCGAGCTCTATGTTCAGCAAACCTTTCTTCGCGAGGGCCATGTCCTTCACTGCGTATGTCGATGACGTGTCCATGAAATCACTTTTTAGTCTAATATCTATGAATGCTGAAGATGCTGTGCAATGCAATGCCCGATAGCGCTGTGCTAGCTAGGCAGTCATACCGCTTCGGCATTGACTGTTGCAATCTGTACGTAGTACGCAGAGCTTTGGCCCGACCCGTTTGCCGGAGTGCAGCTCCCCATTCCGCCGACCACGCCCGCGCCGGTTGTCGTGTAATAGCACGTCCATATGGTTCCCGAGATTGAGGAGCCTACTTGGACGTTCGCACCGGCCGGCAGTGCAACAGTCTCGCGCGCGCCGGAGGCCAGCGATCCGTTCATCGCATAGTACTGGACATCAGGCGAGCCGCTCGTCGCGATGTTGGATCCTGCGGGAGCGAATGCAATGCCCCACGCCTCCCAGTTGGTTCCGGTGCTCTGGCCTACCGTGACCGTCAATTGTCCGGTCGTGTGGGAATAGGCAGGATAAGAGCAGTAAAAACCTTGGCTCGGCACGCAGGTGCTACCGACAAGGACGTGGTTGCTGAACGCCCCTAGACTGAACAACGCACCGAGGCCGAAGACGAAGAAGTCGGCCACTATGCCGACGATGATGCCCGCCCCGATTATGATCGCGAAGGCCGCGAGCCTGCTGACCTTCTGCATCTTTGCTATCCCGATTATCTCGATAATGAATGACCAGACCCCCAATATTGCGAAAATCAGAAAGCCGATGAATGGCACCACCAGCACCCAGATGAAGAGTATGCCGGTGCATGAAGCATAGGTTATCGCAGAGAACGTGTCGTTGTACCTTCCCTTGAAGGCCTTGAAGAGGTTGCCGCCGATTGCCTGCAGTATCGCTGCATTTATGAAGAGGCCTATCGGCTCCAGCACCAGTATCAGAAGCAATATCAGGCCCAATATCAGCATGATTGACGAGGATGACAGAGCGGACATGCCCAGGAATGACATCACAGAGCCGAGTGCGGCTCCCGCGATGTAGACCAAGATAAGCGACAGCACCATTGGTATGAAGGCGAGCTTGTAGTAATATTTCAATGAGTCTCCGACGCTCCTGCTCTTTATCGCGCTGCCAGGATGCAGCATCACGTTCAGCTGCTCTTTTATCTCATCGATGAAGATCATTCCATGCACCGTGGATAACTTCCAAGTAAGGATTTAAATAATGTTGCAAATGCGCCAACTCTGGGTGGTGACCATCCTCCAATAGCGTTGCGCACACGGGACTTGAGAACGAGAGCCAGGAGAGGGATTGTCGTGTTAATGTTAACATATCGAACCCCCCTGTGTCGCTCTGCAGGCGACCGCATAGCCTATCTGCCATCCTGGCCCGTTGCGATTTCTCACTGATGTTATTTATAGTTTCTCTTTTATTATCTTCACGAGGTGAATCAATGGCACTGAACAGGATACCCGACGAACTGATATCGAAGACGCTCGCGTTTGATTACAAGACACCGATAACGAAGGTCATACCCGAACTTGTCAAGCATTCGGCAGTTGTGGTGTACAAGAACAAGAGCTATCTGGGCATAATAGACTCCAGGACGTTCTACAGGTCCGGGCAGAATCTCAGGCTCGGCAAGACGGAAACGCTCGAGAAGTTCATCACGAAGGTGCCGCGCATAACGGACAGCACCTCGGTCGATGACCTCGTCTATTATTTCTACAGGTCGAGGGTCAAGGCGCTGCCATATTCTGACGGCAAGAAGATAGTCGGAGTGCTCGACAGGATAACTTTGCTGAAGATGATGCTGTCGATGGGCATGCTGAAGGACATACAGGTCAGGGAGGCCATGACGACCCCCGTGCTTGCCATAGACGCCGAGGCTAACATAACGCAGGCAAAGGCGACGATGCGCGAGCAGAAGGTCAACAGGCTCGTTGTCCTGGACAACGGCAAGCTCGCAGGACTGATAACCAACCACGACATAGTGCAGGGCTACACGAAGATAGAGGACAGGTTGCCGGAGAGGAGCAGCAAAAGCTATGGTGCGTCCAACGTCACCGTAAGCGACATGATGGAGCGTTCGCCGAGGCGCATAGACTACGAAAAGAGCCTGACCGAAGCGGTCAGGGAACTGATAGAGAACAACATATCGTCGATTCTTGTGCTCAGGAAGGGCAGCCCCGCAGGCATGCTCACGGTCATGGACGTCCTTGAAAGCGTCATAGCGAAGAGGAGGATAGAGGAGAGAAGGATATTCGTATCCGGGCTCGACGCGGATTCGTACCAGTATGCAGACGAGATAAACGAGGAGCTGAAGTCGCTCATAGCCCGCGCGGAGAAGCTCAACGGCGTGAAGGTCGATTACGTTACTTTCAGGGTGAAGAAGGTAGGGAACAAGGCCTACGAGGTGCTGGTGAGGCTCTCGCTCGGGAACAAGGGCATAATCAGCCTGCACACCACAGAGCCCAACTTCGAGGAATCGATCAGGGAGATAATGGACAGGCTGAGGACGATGCTCATGAAGGAAAAGGAAAAGATGCAGACTGTGAGGAAGATAAACTTGTACAGGGAAACGGAATGAGCAGCTATCCGAGGAAGAGCAGCAACTGCAAGAAGGCGCAGTCAAGCCTTGAGCTACTGATAACGCTCTCCTTCGGCTTGATAGTGCTGCTGCCGATAGTGGCTCTCGCGTTCATACAGATGGCGAGCTCCACTTCGACGCTCTCCACGGCAGAGGCCCAGGAGGCAGCTACGAAGCTAGCCGGCATAGCGACGGCAGTCGGGTCCCAGGGCTTCCCGGCGAAGCAGCTCGTCCTTCTCCAGATTCCGCCGAACATCAACAACATATTCATCGGCAACGTCGTCAACGGCGTCGGCCATGAGATAATATTCGTCGTGGCTACGAATGCCGGTCCCAGCTATGTGACAGCATACACGCCGCTGAACGTCAGCGGCTACCTGCAGAACATAGTGCAGACCGGGACCTATCTTGTGAACGTGAGCGCGCAGAACTCCTGCCCGTCGCTTGCGGGCATGCCTTGCGTGTACATGAAGTCCACCTGATTCTTTCCTATAACTCGAAACTATTGCATTGCGTTTGATAGGATTCGTATGCTGCGATGATGCAGCAGCTGTCTCATTCTAGATTATGCGGAGCAGGTAGGTGTTCCTGTACAGCTTCTTACCTCCTTTTATCGTCGCCAGCGTCGCGGACAGCTTCGCCTTCAATCTTTTCGCCTTCAGGAATTCTGATGTGAGCTTCTTGTCGCTGACGTAGATGTCGAAGCCGTTCGTCACCTGCTCCGATTTCGCTATGAAGGCGCCGTTCTTCGCTATGTAGTCGAACAGCTTCTCCGCGATCTTGTCGGCCTTCACCACGTCGCCCCTCAGCTGCACGAGGGCCTCATAGTAGCCAGAGCTTATCTTGTAGCAGCGCGGGCAGATCTGCTTTATCGGCCTGATGTCCATCGTCGTGCTGAATTTCGCGAGTTCGCCGTTCACGTCGCACTCATAGTCCACCTCCACCTTGTTCTTGGAATAGCCGGTGACCTTGGCGGTGCAGTCGCGCACGCGCGCCACGGAATTGATGAGGTCGCTCAGCGCCACGTTCCCGAGGGGCTTGTATTGGCCCTTCACCAGTATGTTGCCGCAGCGCCCGCACCTGTACATGTCTATCGACTTGGCTATGGCACCGCGGATCTTGTCGGCTGTGCAGAACTCGCATATCTCCCCGATGAACTTAGTGTCGTCGGAGGACCTGTTGCATATAGGGCAGTGTATCGTCATGTTGAACACGGATTTGATCCGATCAGGCATAGTGCCTGCTTATTATCGCGCTGTACGCCGGCCTCGTTATCATCACGCCGAGGAGCGCGCCTATTATTGTCGATTCGGCGAAGCCTATGACCGTGACCAGCGAAGTGGAAAAGAACAATGGAAGCATCGCGATCACAAGGAGTATCGCGTCGGCCCAGATTATGTAGAAGGCGTTGCCGAGCAGCGTCTTCGCGGAGGTCGTCTCCCGCTTTCCGCTGAGCATCTCGTCGGTTATTATTATCTGCGCATCGACTCCGGTTCCTACTACCGCGATCATTCCAGCCACTGCCGAGAGGTCTATGGTGCCTATCAGCCCTATTATGGAGATGATTATGAAGAGCTCGGTCGCAGTCGTGAGCAGTATCGGCGCGACGAGGAACAGTTTCTTGTACCTGAGCACCATGAAGAGCGACACCGCGAAGACCGCGAGCAGCCCCGCTATGCCGCTGACGTACAGGAAGTGCTGCCCCAGGGTTGCAGGTATCGTGGTCGGCGTGCCGGCTATTATCGCTACCGGAAGCGCGCCGCCGCTGAGTATGCTAGCTATGGTCTTGGACTGCGTAGTAGCGAACACCAGCTTCTGCGCATTGCTGAGCTTCGGCGGGGCCACCCCGGATATCTGGTAGCTCTGGCTGACGTTGCCGTTGGTTATCGCCGGACTGAGCGCGGGCGAGGACAGGAGGCCCACCGCAGGCCATGAATTGAGGACTGTGGTGTTTACCGACAGTTTGGTGTATGAGGGGCTCATGTTCGCTGCGCTCTCAAGTTTCACGGTGTAATTGTTTGCGTGCAGGAAGGCTATGAGCGTCTTGTTGAGGTTGGCGCTCGCCAGCACCTGCGTGTACTTGCCGGCAGAGAGCAGGCTCTCGGCGCTTTCTATGCTTGAATTGTAGTTGTAGACCGCTATCACTGCTATGGTGCGGTTGCCGAACGCAAGTGCTTTTTGCATCGCCGACAGCGACTGCGCGGCGCTGACGCCTATGCTGCTGTTGCCTAATTGCGAGGCATTGATCAGGACTGCGGTCGAAGATGGCCTGTCCAGGAACATGTACAATGGCTGGTTGCCCTGGCCGAGCACTGCGGTCGCGAAGTGCTTCGCGGCCTGCTGCGAGATGTAGAACGTGACCGACCACTGCACCGTGTTGTTGTACTGCTGCGCTGGCATCATGCCGATCGTGCCTTGGATTATGTCGGTGCCGTTGACTGCCTCTTTGCCGCTGACAACGCCGTCGAATGTGCCCTGGCTCTGAATCACGCCTATGGTCTGGTTCACGTCGCTGCCTGATACCGAGGGTATCGTCACGTAGACGTGCGTGTCGCCGATGCCTTCCACTGTCACCTGCTTGAGCCCGAAGGTTGAGACGCGCTGCTGCAGCGCGGATATCAGCGAGGTCATCGCGGTGACGTTTATCGGATGCTCCAACGTTATGGGTATCTGCGTGCCCCCGACGAACTCTATGCCGAAGTGTATGCCGTAGTTGAGGTCGAGCAGCGCCATGGCTGCGACTATCACTATCAGGATCAGTATCCTTTGGTCCTTCAGGTAGTCTATCCTGCTCATGGCCTCGCCTCTTTCTTCTGCTTGTACCACAGGACAAGCGGCGTGTCGCACATCCATGTGGTCACGACGTCGACCAGCAGCCCTATCAGGACCACTCCGGATATCTCGAAATAGGTCGGTATGAACGTGAGGTATGAAACGATGAAAAGTATCGAAAACGAGAGTATGGCCGACATGGTCATTGTGACTCCGGTCTTGAGGGTTGAGAAGGCCCTCTCGGTCGAGGTGCCCTCGGTCCTCTTGAGTATCTTTACCGCGGCCAGAAGGTCGGTGTCTATGGAATAGCCCAACAGCATCAGTATCCCGCCTATCGACGCCACGCCGAGGGGTATGCCGAAGACTGCCATGGCGCCGAGCGCGACTAGTATGTCGTTGGCTGCCCCGAAGACCACCGTTATGGATGGTATTGGGTTCCTGAAGATGACGAAGACAGATATCGCAAGGAGTATGAACGACCATATTATGATGTTCTCCATCTGCGACAGGAAGAACGTCCCGAGTGTCGGGGTGACCGAATCGTAAGAGTAGGACGAGAAGGGTATTATGCCCTTCAGCGCTGCGACCACCTTCGATTCGTAGGAGGCCGAGGCGTTGGTGTATGCGCTCTTCGCAAGCGCCAGCATCCTGACCGCATCCGTTGAGTTGTACTTTGATGTCATGCCCAGCACGCGCAGCTCCGCAGTCAGCGATGCATTAAGCGCGGATATGGATTTCTGCTTCTGCGCCGTGGCGTTGTTGGCCAGCAGCTGCAGCGTCGAGTTGGCCGGCTGCAGGGTAAGGCGGTTCTGGTAAAGCGTCAAGCCCGCCACCGCAGAGGTGTAGTTGCCGTACTCGTCGTATATGCTGAGCAGGTGCGTCTCGGCGCTTGCCAGGCTCGCGTTGGTGGCCATGGTTATCGAAAGGCCTCCCGGCGAGGTTGAGATGCTCGCTTCGGCGCCGGGTATCGCGGTGTCAACCGATTGCGTGAGCTGCCTTATGTCCATCGAGGAGTTGGTCTGTATCTGTACGTTTATGCCCCCTCTCAGCGAGGTGTCGAGCTGTATCTTCGGTATGAAGTACAGGCTTATCAGTAGCAGTGCGATTGGTACTATTATCAGCAGCTTGTAGTGCTTACTCTCGTATATGTTTGGCAGCATCAAAACCAGTGATATAGCTAAGGTCAATAAAATATAAAAAGGAGTGATGAAAAAGCGCGTTGCGCCTTTTCACCGGTCTCTCTAAACTCAGAGGATTATGCGTGCTTCTTCATCAGCTTCAGGTGCAGCGATAGCACGAAGCCGTAGATCATCACGAAGAGCGCAAGCAGCACCATCGCCCATCCCAGGAACGACATGAATGAGGCTGCCGTCGGGAATGTGGTCAGCAGCAGCACGCCAAGGACAAAGACGTATATGCCCCAGTACACCGCGCGGTACACTTCCCATCCACTCTGCTTTTCCCTTGAAGATGCCTGCTTCTGCATTTGCATCGTCGGGTCAATTGCTATGGTGACTCTTCTTTCAGCCATTTAATCACGCGTATATATTAAAACAAAGATTTAAAAAGGCTAGTGTGTTCCGCTAATCGTCGACACAGGCGAGCAGGCGGTTTTATCTATCCATAATGCGCATTCAATGCGTGGTCGTTTGGTCCGGAGATTAGGCAAGAGAAAAAGGCAAGAAAGGGAGGTGTATGCCTTCAAGGGGCACAGGACGGTAGACACGGGCATATTCAACGACGAGACCATGGTCTACCTGAGTAAGTTCTTCGACAAGGGCATCATAGGCAGGATAGTGTTCATAACCGCGAGGGGCAAGGAGGCGGATCTTTATCTGTGCGAGCCCGGAATATCGGAGACCGTGAAGGGGGCGAAGTTCGTGGTGCTGAAGTTCTTCAGGATCGAGACGTCGTCGTTCTACACGATGAATGATTACATCGTAGGGGATCCGAGGTTCGGCCGCATGAACAAGAGCAAGAAGAGCATAATCAAGATATGGTGCCGAAAGGAATACGGGAACCTGCAGATAGCGAACGAGGCAGGCGTGAACGCACCTACACCCTACATGTCGAACGGCAGTATACTGGCCATGGAATTCATAGGCAGCGACGAAGGGGTGCCGGCGCCGACGCTGAAGCGTTCGGAGCTGTCGAACCCGAAGAAGACGCTGAAGTCGGTAATAGAGCAAGTGAAGAAGCTCTACGGGAAGGAGCTTGTCCATGCGGACCTGAGCGAGTACAACATACTGATGAAAGGCGACAAACCCTACTTCATAGACTTCGGCCAGGCGGTTGTGATAAGGCACCCCAACGCGATGATGTTCCTGAAAAGGGACATAAACAACGTGCTGCAGTACTTCTCGAGGCAGTACGGCATCGACAAGGATTTGGATAGGGTATTGGAGTACGTGACCGGAATCAAGAAGGATTACGAATGAGACGGTCTTTCTTTCATGCGCTTTGAGTTGATAATATAAATCTTGAGGTAGAATTGTTACCATGGGAATCATTGACAATTTCAAGAAGTTCATAGACAACTGCAGGCACGTGCTGAGCATAAGCTACAAGCCGAGCAGCGAGGAATTCGACAAGAGCGCGAAGCTGATAATAATAGGCATACTGCTCATGGGCCTGTTGGGTTTCATGGTTGCTGTGGTAATATCTTACATCATAACCGGCTCGCTCTCGCTCATCTGATTTTATGGAAGTAGAGATAGACTTCACGAGATCCGCGCAGCAGAACGCCGACGAGCATTACAAGGCATCGAAGAAGCTCGCCGCAAAGAAGGAAGGCGCTGAGCGCACGGTGAAAGATCTCGAGAAGAAGCTCGCTGATGCGGAGAAGAAGCAGCAAAGGGAGGTGCTGAAGGAGAGGCAGAAATTCGTCGTCAGGAAAGAGAAACAATGGTACGAGAAGTTCCACTGGTTTTTCACCAGCACCGGCATGCTCGCGGTTGGCGGCAGGGACGCGCAGCAGAACGACATGATAAATTCGAAATATTTTTCAGATAATGATCTGTTCTTCCATGCCGAGATCTTCGGCGCTTCCGCGGTCGTTCTCAAGGACGGCCTTGGTGCCGACAGGGATACGAAAGAGGAGGCGGCGCAGTTCGCCGCATGCTATTCGAGCGCCTGGGAATCGGGCATGAAGGTCGTCGACGTCTATGCGATGAGGCGCGACCAGATAAGCAAGCTGACCGGCAAGGCCGGCAGCTTTCTACTGAGCGGGGAGCGCGAATGGCACAGGAACACGCAATTGTCGCTCGTGATGTTCATGAAGGATGGGAGACTGAATGCCGTTCCCGCAGCGGCTTTCGAAAGGATGGACAGGAGCCAGAGGCACGTGCTTGTCAACCAGGGCAACAGGAAGAAATCAGACGCGGCAAAGAGGATAGCAGAGCTGCTGGAGTACAACGACCTCGATGAGATAATAAGGCAGCTTCCTTCAGGCAGCTTCAGCATCACGACCGGCGCGCAGAAGTAGATCATTGCGGCAGATGCCTCAGTATGCCGCTTATGTCCTTGTCCTCTATGACGAAGCTGGCCGCCGACCTCACCGCGTCGTTCATCGTGTTTATCGCCACTGGCAGCCCGACCACACCCATTATCCTTATGTCGTTGGATGCATCGCCTACGTAGCAGACCTGGCTCTTGCTTATGCCCATCTCGTGGCAGATGTTCTGCAGCACCGTTACCTTGCCCTTGTCATCGATGTTCGTCATGATGCCTCCGGTGAGCCTCCCTTTTCTGTCGAAGGTCAGCTCCGTAGCCATGTTGAGGTAATCGACAGTTATGCCGTACTTCTCCGCAAAAATGTCGTAGACGTTCTTTATCCCTCCGGATATGATGGCTATCTTGATCCCCTTGCTCCTTAGCTCGTTGAACAGCTCCTTCGTACCGGGCATTATCTCAGTGTGATTTGTTATTATGTCCTCGAGCATCTGCTTCGTCAGCCCGTGCCTCTTGAAGTTGTCGATCGATTTCGATATCCATGTTATGTAGTCGAATTCGCCGCGCAGGAAGGCGTCGCGCATCTTTATCCGCTCGGCTTCCGCGCCCAGCGCTCCGCCGATGAGCTCCCAGGTCGATTTCTTGACGAACTCCCACGCGCTTTTCGAATCGGGGCTGTAGATAAGAGTGCCCTCAAAGTCGAAGGCAGCCAGGTTTATCTGGTGCACTTTGTGGGTGCCTGCAATTGGTGCGGTCTTTTGCACATTTGCGACTCCAGCATCAGCCTGTTTTTCAACCATTAGATCCACGTTATGGCAGTTCTGTTCTGTCAAATATTTATGGGTTGCGCAGACGAAAAATTCGTGTTATGGCGCCAATGAGGCATTGAAGTAAGCATGATGCAAGGAGAGAGATTTGAACTCTCGAACCCGCTAGGGGATCAGGCCCTGAACCTGACGCATTTGACCAAGCTTTGCTATCCTTGCGTGATTTTATTTGGGAACTCCAGAATTTATAACTTAATATCTAATGTGATATTGCTTTATTGGTTTCTATGGCAGCAGGGAAAGAGATAAGCGTGTGGCTCGCCACGGCCGTAGGGCTCGGGGCGATAATAGGCGCGGGCATATTCGTGCTGAGCGGCACAGCCATAGCGCTCGCCGGGACCGACGCATTGCTGGCTTTCATAGTGGTTGGGATACTGGCGCTCATAATAGCGCTGGAGCTTGGTGAATTAGGTTCTCTCATGCCCAACGTGAAGGGTGCTTCATATTCATACACCTACAAGGCCTTCGGCAGCGAGCTCGGCTTCATAACCGGCATTCTGCGATACATGGCCCTTGCCACATCCATATCAGCCATATCGTTGGGATTTGGATCATATCTTTCCAGCCTGCTCGGCATATCATCAAGCGCGTATCCGATACCGTTTGCGATAGCCCTGATAGGGGTGCTGTCGCTCATAAACATGTTTGGCGTGAAGAAGGCAGCGCAGATGGATCTGGGCCTTGTCAGCGTGAAGATAGGCATACTCTTGATATTCGTGTGCTTTGCGATATACGTAGCGCTTGTCAATCCGCATCTGGCGCCCAGCCTCTCTCTTGATCTTTCCGGCAGTGCCATGGGGGGCATATTCGCGGCGAGCGTTGTCGTGTTCTTCGCATACTCCGGCTTTCAGTCCATATCAACAATCACCGACAGGATAAAAGGAGGCTCGGCGGGATACGTCAAGTCGATACTGGCTTCGGTGCTGATAAGCATCACTGCATATGTGCTTGTAGTGTTTGCTCTGCTGCTGTTGCTTCCGCCATCAGCGTACAAGATCTCTGCGGATCCGCTATCCTACGCCCTGAAGAGCATCGCAGCTCCAAGCTGGCTGATCTATACCGTGGACATAGGTGCGCTCGTTGCCACGGCCTCTGCGACTATTGCAATGATACTCACCTCGTCAAGGTCACTGTACCAGATGAGTTCCGACAGACTTCTGCCCAAATTCCTTAGGAGGTATGATAAGAAGAGCGACACGGCGAGGAATGGCGTTATAGTC
>CAIOIN010000055.1 GCA_903858385.1 uncultured Microcaldota archaeon
ATGGACACTACGAGCAGCGCCTGCTCCAGATCGGATGCGTAGTAGGTTATGCATGCCGCTACGAGAAGAACTGCAAAATTCCGCAGCGCGATTCGCAGCAGTGCGTCTTTCATTTGATCGCCCAGTAGTCCGCTATGTAGTCTGGAACGCTTCCGCCATCCTTTGAGACGGGCATGTCCCTGAGGTATTCGGCTCTTTTCTTCAGCTCCTTCCTGCACCGCGCTTGGCTCAGCAGGTGCGTCTTTATGTATGCGTCAAGGACCTTCGAGCCTTCCAACGAATCTTCGTCCAGTACCCCGTCCTTGCCAATCTCGAACATCTTCATCTCGCTGCCAGCAGCGAGATCTTCGACGCTTATCTCGTTTCTGCTGAGCCACCGGTACTCCAAGACGCTATCAACCTTTCTCGAGGTGAGGCCGTCTTGCCGCATGAATATCGAAACATCAAGCATGGTCAGTATCTGAGATTCCACGCCCATCGGCTTGGATTGCAGCCGGTTTAGGATGGCTTGGCCGTTGCCGCTGCTGTGCATCGTTGTCATGAACGGCACCCCGTAGTTCGATCCAGAGAGCATCTCGTTGGTCTCGCTTCCGCGGATCTCGCCGACTATCAGCCGGTCAGGCCGGAGATGCAGCGCATTTATCACCTGGTCGCGCGTGCTCGCCCTGCCCAGTATGGTCGAACCCTGCAATGACACGGAATTCATGAAATTGCTGTAGAACTTGAGCTCGTTGACATCCTCTTCTATGGTTATGACGCGCTGGTATCTCGGCACGAAGGCATTGAGCGCGAGAAGGAAGGAGGTCTTGCCGGATGCCGGAGCGCCCGATACGATTATGTTGTGGTTCGTCTCTATGGCAAGCCAGAGGTATGCGAGAAGCTCCGGGGTCACCGTGCCCAGATCCATCAGCTTTCTCAGATCCATGGACTTGCCGCCGTTGAGCCTTATCGATGCGGCAGCGCCGTTTATCGAATACGGTCTAAGTTGCGCATGGACCCTTGAGCCGTCGTTGAGCTGCGCGTCGATTATCGGGGCATTCGAATTTATCTCGCGCTCCGCCGCGCGTATTGTCTTGTTTATCATGTACCTGAAGTCTCTTTCGGAGTTAAAGCGAAGGTTGGTGGTGCAGAAGCCGTGCATCGAGTGGTAGATGCAGATGTTCGAAGTCGGGGAATTGATCACTATCTCTTCTATGTTCTTGTTGTCTTCGAGAAGTATGCTTATCGGCCCGTAACCGACGGTCTCATGCGCGAGCAGATAGGCAAGCAGCTCCTTTTTCTCGCTCGTGTTCGTGCCGTTGAGCAGGTTTAGCGCGATCTGCTGAACTTTCTTCGTGTTTTCGACCGAGTACTGAAGCTCTTCACCAGAGATCAGAGAATCAACCAGCTTCGCCTTTGCTGCGTTCATGACCCTGACATCGCCACCAGACAAGTTCAGGGCGGATATGGAATAGATCCCCTGCTGCCCTCTCTTGCCGACCATGCCGAACTGCCCGGCGACTTCGAGAACCTTGTCGGGATAGTCCCCCGTAACAGAGAAAGACAAGCCTGCGCTCTGCACTTCTTGCATGATCTCACCGGCTTTCAGCCCGGGCGAGAGCCCGAGCGTATGCAACAATCCCACCCCACCGACCCATTAGCTGATTACTTTAATACCCTGATATTTATTTGAGTAAAAGTATTTATACTTTTGTATTGATTTGACCCTGAAAGACAAAACCTTAACCTTGCCTGACGCATACGTTTTTAAAGCTTTACTGACAATATGAAGTATGGTAAAGAAGGAGCGGGATAAGGACGAGATATGGGCGCTCAGGAAGTCCTTGAGCAGGCCCAACTATGCGGTCATGAACCTGCTGCTGCAGAAGTCCCCGAGGACGACAAGGGAATTGTATTCGATACTGGAGAAGAAGTTCACAAGGAAGACTTTGATTCTCACGCTCAGGG
>CAIOIN010000056.1 GCA_903858385.1 uncultured Microcaldota archaeon
CCCGATAGACGACGAGGTCCAGGGATGCCCGATGGCCGAAGAGGCCTTCCTGAGCGTCCTCGACAAGTACCTGAAGGAATTCGGTGTTATAAATGCACAAGGATGAAGAGATACGCCTTGACAACCTGAGCAAGATAGAGGGACACGGCAGTCTCGACATCAAGATAGAAGGCGACAAGGTAAAGTATGCAAGGCTAGCGATAACCGAAAGCAAGCGGTTCTACACCGAAGCCATACGCGGCAAGTTCGCGCTCTCGCTGCCGCTAATGACATCAAGGATATGCGGCACCTGCAGCATAGCGCACCTCACCTGCTGCTCAGAAGCGGTTGAGAATGCCATCGGATACACGCCTTCGGACCAGACCCGCCTGCTAAGGAAACTGTCCATGTACGGAATGATGATACGCGACCATTCCCTGCACCTCTTTCTCTTCTGCCTGCCCGATCTTTTCAACAAGGATTCGGTCTTAGATTTCGATGAATCGCAGAACGAGCTCATAAGAAGGGCTTTCGCGATCAAGAGCGCCGGAAACAACATGTCGAAGGTCATAGCCGGAAGGGCGGTCCATGCAACGTACGCCGAAGTGGGCAGGTTCTCCCACATACCTGCAAAAGAGGATGTCAAAAAAGTCATCGACGAGCTCAAATCCGTCAGGGGCTATGCCCTTGATTTCATAGACCTGTTCTACAATTCCACCTTCAAACTGGAGCACGACACCAAATTCGCCGCTCTTGCGACAAAGGACTATTCATTCATCGGCGGCGATGTCGTCGATGGCGACGGCTATCACATAGCCGAAAATCGTTATCGCGACTACCTCGAGAATGTGGTGATACCCTACTCCGAAGCGATGGGGTACGATTTCGAGGGCAAGGAGTTCCTTACGGGCGCTCTGGCAAGGATGAACATAAACAAAGCTAACCTTCACGCGGACACGCAAAAAGACGTTTCCAAGTTCATGAGCGTATTCCCCTCGAAGAACGTCTACCACAACAATCTTGCGCAAGCGATAGAGATAGTGCATTGCATAGACCATTCGGTAGAGCTTCTGGAAGCTAACGAGTTCAAGGCCGAACAGAATGCGCCCATAGTAATGAAAGCCGGCGAGGGAATCGGTCTGATCGAGGCGCCAAGAGGCCTGTTGTACTACATGGTCTCAATAGACGGCACCGGCAAGGTGAAGTACGGCAACATAATAGTGCCGACCCAGCAGAACCAGATTGGCATGGAAAAAAGCATCATACAGCTTGTCCAGGAGAACATGGACAAGGACAGGAAGCAGATGGAGTACGAGATAGAGAAGCTGATAAGAGCCTACGACCCTTGCATGAGCTGCGCGAGCCACTTCCTCAAGATAAACTGGAAATAACCAGAACTTATCCTATTTGAATCATAGAGTAAAAACTATTTAAAAATGTAGACTCTCTGATGGAGCTTATTGGTTGAAGTTCAACCGCGTTACTGCGCATAGATAGGTTAAGGGTGAATAACAAGCATTTTAAGCTTAGAACACCCATCGCTAGATATCAAGTTAATTGGTGCTTCTATGACGCGCAAGAAAGTTCACGAGCCCGTTAAGATGTATCTTGCAAGTCCATTGGGTTTCACCGAGGAAGGCAGAGAGTACATTAGAAACAAGCTCATTCCGAAGCTCAGCGAGCTCAGAAACGTGGAGATTCTAGATCCGTGGAAGGCGGTACTGGGAATGAATGAAGACAAAATAAGGCAGTTAACCTTTGATCTCCATCGCGATACAGCAATGGGGTACGGTAGGGACAACTTCAATTTTATAGACAAGTCAGATATTGTCCTCGCGAACCTTAACGGTTCAGATCCAGATAGCGGCACTTGTATAGAAGTGGGTTATGCCTGCAAAGCCGGAAAACTCGTGGTTGGTTACAGGACAGATTATAGAACATCTGGAGAGAGTATCCATCTACTCGCAAACCTCCAAGTTGAGGCCGCAATAGAAAAGTCAGGTGGCAAGTTTTTCAGAAGCCTTGAGGAAGCTATAGCGTTCATAAAGATGAAAATATAAGTTCATCCCACCAAGCCAACTCCTCAAGATAAATTAGCGCTGATCTTCTCTTTCAGCTGCTTCAGCGCGTCATCCTCGCTGATTTTCATCGGCACTCCGAATATCATCACGCTGTCGAGCATACCAATCTTCTTGAGGAGCTTCAGGCTGTAGCCCAGATCAAAATCGTGCATCGTGTAAATCTTCTGGGTTTTTATCGCGTCTATGTCGGTTATCAGGACGACCTGGTCGATGCCCTCTACGCTGTCTATTATCACGAGATCCCTGCCCTCCTTTTCGAGATTCTCGTTGGGATCGAACTCCTTGAACTCGATGTCCTTGAATTCCTGTTTCAACCTTTCGATCAACCTTAAAGGTAAGCTATCCTTCTCGACCATCGGATTTCCGAAAATCAGCACCTTATGGTTTTTCAGTTCACCACTCTTGTCCTTGCAGATTTTGCGCCATCCCCCTTAGCGGCCAGATCTGCCGCCCTTATCTCATTCATCTTGTTGGCGATCGAATCCGATATCCGCTCAACGGCGAATCCAGAATGGACTGCGACGTTGTCGCCTTCCTTCAAATTCTTGGCGAAGTCCGCCCTGCACCTTTTCAGGCCGATCGGCGTGCTGACAAGCGCGAAATCAGTCTCGGCCTTGACCACCTTGCCTGCGTAGGTCTTGCATTCCACCGGATCGAAGTCCTTCCTGAGCTTGAACTGCTCGTCCACGGCCTTGTTGTGCTCCATCAGGAAATACTGGCGTATCACCTCCGCGTCTATCGTCTTCTTGCCCGCCTTCATCGCTATGATCGTGCACATCGCGACCCCGACCTTGAATATGCTCTCTGCGCCTTCCTCGGGAAGCTCATCCTTGGATACCAGCTTCATAAGGCGGTCTATGTTATCCTGCGTTGCAATCCCGTTGTTGATCAGGTCATTCGAGCAGGGCAGCGCATACCTGAGGAACAGCAATCTGTCATCTATCTGCATCCGCACCCTCCCATGATCTCTATCGCTTCGTCCTTCTCGACTTTCTCTATCGCAAT
The DNA here is from genome assembly GCA_903858385.1 of uncultured Microcaldota archaeon. GTDB lineage: Archaea > Micrarchaeota > Micrarchaeia > Micrarchaeales > Micrarchaeaceae > CAIOIN01. The sequence goes on from CAIOIN010000056.1 coordinate 3,066, forward strand.
GCCCGCAGAAAAGAGGACATAATCGCCTTTCTCGACCTTGACCAGCTTGGCGTCGAGCTCCTTCTTCGTGCCGTTGTAATCGATGGTTATGGTGCCCTTGCCAACGTTCACCACCCTACCGACTGTTGCCTGGCACATCGAGACACTAATTTTCAATTCACGGATTTGCTCTGAGAAAGATTGCTAATACGCACGGGTGTAGCAATGCCTTCCTTGTTAACCGTGACATCCTTCAACATGTTCAGGATAGCTCCATAATCTCTTGACGGTACGTTTATCGTTTTTATGTTCGTCAATTTGAGTGCCACGACCGCCGCTTTTATGTCTTTCATGATGCCATCCCTATCTATTTTGCCGTCCTTATCAACTATGTTATTCCAATACTGTATCCTGTAAGAATGCTCTGGCTCAAAATTCCTAACCTGCGCCCGCAACTCTCCGTCAGTAATCGGTTTCTTTGTCAATTGGAGCTTACTTATCACAAGATCATGATCGCCTGGTACCTTCGCATGCACATGCACCATCTTCTGATACACGTATATACCCGCATCGCCTTCTTTTTCTGTCACTTCGAAGCCAGCCTCTTTTAACTTCTCTTTCAAGTTTTTGACTTGGAATTCTGGATTTTTATTCTCCTCAAGATCCTTCCGGTCTTTCGACGCCTCCACCACCGCTTTAAGCTCTCCAAATCTACCGCTAAATTCATTCAGTGAAGCATTATGATCATGCCATAGTTTATAAGCGGCATCCATTGCGCCGCAGACAGCGTCATGCGGATTAATCTCAACGCGTGTTATGGTGGGGAACGCGTTCAATACCCCTATTATATCGGGA
>CAIOIN010000057.1 GCA_903858385.1 uncultured Microcaldota archaeon
CCTGTGTTGTTTATGCCCTGATTGCTGATCCAGGCGTTTGCGACGGAGAAGTTGTAGACCGCGCTGGTGATGTACTGATCTATGTTTGCTCCGGTGTTGTTTGCGATGCTTCCATTTATCTGTATGAACTGGTATACCGGCGTAGCCATCTGGGCATAACTGACCGTCACCAGCGTCTGATTGGTTATGCTGACATTCACAGTGAGATTCTTTACCGACAGCCCTACATCAACGGCCGTGAACACGGACCGGTTGGCGGCAAAGCTGACAGCATTCCCCCTGACCAGCACACTGCCACGGCTCCTGCCGTTCTGATAGGCGAGCGTGGCTTTTGCGACAGGCCCTGCCAAAACCCCGTTGTGCGGTATTGTCAAGTGCGTGGAATTGGTTGCGTTGACGGCGTTGCCGATCGATGTCACAGAAGAGGTTGTCGAAGAGGCCGAAGTCGATGACGTGGAAGTCGAAGCTGTTGACGAAGCAGAAGAGGTCGATGTTGTAGTCGTCGTGGTGGACAGCACAATGTAAGCGAGCGAGTTGGTCACCGGCGACGCAGGATAAAGATTATCCCGGATTGTGACATCGGCCATGAACGTTCCAGGCCCCCACACGGCCCGCTGCTGATAGGCAAACGAGTACGCCGTGGCGGATGTGCTGTTGAACATGGCATTGAACTCCTGTATCCCCGATGCATTGTAGACTGAGAAATTGTAGGTGAACGAACCGGTGCCTCCTGCCAGCGTGGCCGTGAGCACCTGCATGCCTCCATAAAATATCGGATTATTGCTCGCCGTCCAGTTGACCAAAACGACTGGAGATGTCGCGTTTATCGTCGTGGTTACGTTCCCCTGCGCGGAAATGCCCAAGCTAAGCAATACTGCCGCCAACAGTGCGCAGAGTAGGGTCGCCTTCCTCTCCATAAGTATATCGGTACTTTATCCCACTTCAGCATTAAATAATTTGTGTAGGCCGTTAGAACTTATCATCTGCCAAACAGCCTCTTCAGCCACGCGAAGAAGCCGAAGCTGCCGCGCACGTTCTTCGCCTCGCCCGGTTCGTAGCCCAAACGGCTAGCTGCTCTCCTGGCAAGGCTCTTCACCGCTGTTGAAAAGCCGGACCTGCTCTTGAGCAGCAGCACCGGGGTGTGCTGCGCTATGCTTATCGGAACGTTCTCGTCTTCTGGCAGCACGCCTATCAATCCTTCTCCTACCGCTTCCTCTATCTCGCCCACGCTCAGCTCGTAGCCCTTGTTCTTGACCCGGTTAGCCACCATGTTGTGGATTATGTGGTTCTTCTCGTAGAACTGCGCCAGCCTCATAGCGCTCGAGCAGGCCGCCAGCTCAGGAGTCAGGACTATCAATGCCTGCCGGCTGTTCTCGCAGCAGAAAGCTTCAACCTCCTCAAAGTCCTCCGCGCCAGGCGGCATGTCTATGATTATGAAATCGTAGCCGCTCCTCTCGAGGTTCTCGCGCAGCCCTTTCTGCTGCGCGTTGCTGGGATGGAACGGCTTCGCGGATATCTCGCCGGTCAGCACGTGCAATCCGGTCGGGTTGTGCAGCGCCACCACCGTGTCAAGCTTGGCCTTGCCCGTTACCACCGCCCTAAGGCCTGCATTGGTGTTCTCAAGGCCCAAATGGAAGCCCACGCTGGGGTTGGAATAATCCGCGTCGACAAGCAAGACCTTGTACCCGCTCTGCTTGAGCGCCGTTGAAAGGTTCACGGAAATGGTGGTCTTGCCCACTCCGCCCTTCTGTGATGAAACTATGATACTGTAAGGCTTAGACATGCTCATCGCTGCGCTTTATCTGCTCCCTAATTCTTATTAATTCTTTTGCCCTGTCCACGCTGTACCGCGGCCCCCTCCTGGAGCGGCGTATCATCAGCGCCGCAATGCACACGATGGCCAAGCCCGCAACCCACGGCAGGTACCTAATGATCAACACCATCGGCAACGACGATACCGTCTGGGGCACGGTTGTGGTCGCCAGCGACGTCCCGCTCTTCTGCAGCACTATGACCGGCAAGGTGTAATTCACGCTGGCATTCGCCGAATCTATGTAAAGGTTGAACAGCAAAGTTCCGGTCTCATTACCTGTGTTGATGTAGAAGTTGCGCTGTATCAACTGGTTGGGGCTGGCGTTCACTACCTGCACCGGGTTCACTATCGATGCGACTCCAGAAGTCGACAGCGTGAACTTCACGGGCTGCAGCGCCGTTCCCGTGTACAATACCCCGACCGTAACCTTGTTAGAAGAATTCTGGTAGAAGGTCGGCGCCTGTATGTCCACCACCCTCAGTATGCTTGACGAGGCAACTGGCGCCTGCGCCACCAACAGGTTCTGTATGGAGGTGAGCAGGCCGACGTTCAACGGATGAGTTATCGTGTACGCCATCGTTATGGTCTTGCCCTCTGGCAGGTAGGGTATGAGCCACCTTATCACCGTGTAGGACGGCCTGTCGCCCATGCTAGGCGGCAGGAAGGGATTCAGCTTTCCGGCGTGCGGCTCGGCTCCGGCCATGCTCAGGTTCGTGCCGTTGAATGTGGTGACTACTGCGGGCAGCCCGTAGGTCTTCACCTGCGAGGCGTTGCTCACCACCGCGCCGGGCAGCGTTGTCACCAGCGTCGCATTGGTGAAGCTCCTGGTCCTCGCACCCACCATGCTTGTCGTGACCGTGGCGCTAGATTGCGAGAGCTGTATCTGGTTGTACAGGCTCACGCCAAAGTTGCTCCTCTGCACGACATAGGTCAGGTATTGCGTCCCGCTCACCGTCGCGCCGTTCAGCGTGGAAACGCTGATGTTCACGGGTATGACAAAGACTCCCGTCTGGTTGGTGCCGTTGGAATTGAAGGACATCTGCACCTGCAGGCTCTCGTTGGGCAGGAGGTACACGCTGTGCGCAGCCAGAGTGAACATCTTGTCGAACTGCTTCGGTATCGACAAAGTAACTGTTTCAGGAACTCCTATGATGTTCAGGAGGTTCATGCCCGAAAGTATGCTGGAGCCTATCGAGAGAGAAGAGTAGGCGGGGACCTGCGAGAGAGTCAGCTGCGGCACGCTTGCAATCGGCTGGGTCACCGTAGACGGCGGCGCAGGCGGCGTCACAGGAGCAGTCACGTAATAAAATATGTTCTCCGTGTTTGACTGCCTCACCGCATTGCCTGAAGCGAAGGTCGCGTAGGCGCTGACCGTATAGGATCCTGCAACGCCTGTGGCGTTGTTGACCGTGAATGAAACCAGCTCGTTCTGGCTGGGGGAGAGGGCGCTTGCAGACACGCCGAAATCAAAATATTGCGGACCGTTTATTATGATGTTCAGGCCTATCGTGCCTGAGGCCAGCTGCCCGTCGTTTACCAGATTCATCGTGAATGTCAGGGGCAGTCCGACGCTCGCCTGGCTGGGATTGACCGCAAACTCACTCAAGGTTATGTCCACCGGGCTCACCAGCAGCAAATTTTGGACGCTCTCGTTGCTGGCTCCGAAGGCTGTGAAGTTGACGATGGCGCGATAGCTGCCCGGGCTTAGCGTGAGCGTGTTCACTGCAGGCAGGGAATACAGGACAGGAGACTGTATGGCTGTCGAAAAGAGAGGATCGGACAGCACCTGCACGTTGTTGCCGCTGTACTGCAACACGAAGGTGCCCTGCAGCGCGTTTATCGTGCACTGCGCCTGCGTGAATATGGTGTAATTCAGGGTAATGCTGTTGCCTATGTTATAGACTGAAAGTGCGTTCTCGCTGAGGGAGAACGGGCAGGCCACCACGACATTTGCCTGCACCGTGGCACCGCTCCCATAAGAGACCACCAGAAACTGGGTCGTGAGGAGCAAAAACGCTGCAAAAACAAGAGAATCCAATCGCATATACTGACACTCGCTTAGGTATCCAAGAGCAAAACTATTAACTTTTCCCAGCCGTTCGTTTTTTCACCGGGGCTTTGTAGAATATGTGGTTCTCCTTTTTGCATCTTTTGCAGGCATAAACGAGATAGCCCTTGCTGCTCGCGAGCCTGACGCTGGCGGTCAATCCGGGCACGAGCACAAGATTGCATTCTTTGCATATCGTGTCCTTTATCCTATCAGGTATCCCTACCTTGTAGTGCGCGCTTATCCTTCTCAGCGTCTTCACGTATTCAGAAGAGAGATCAGCGTCTCTGCCCACAGTTCCAACTGCAAGGTTGTAGAGCAGCTGTATGCGCTCCGCGGCTATCTCCTTGATAAGCCTTCCGCGCTCCATAGGATTAGGCCACACCCAGGCGTTCCACTATCGTCTGCATGGAACTTTCAAGATCCTTATGGTCGCGCACCGATATGATGTTGTCGGATACCTCAATCTTCTCTTCAGAGGGTATTCCGTGGAAGAGCTGCACCAGCCTCTTGGCCTCCTCATCTTCCGGCATCGCTATCTTCCTGCCCTTGATGATGTTGGCCCTGGCAGGTATCTTCAACGCGTTCTCTATCGCGATTATCGTCTTCTTCTTTTCGTTGAACTTCATCAGCAGGTCGAGAAGCGGCCGGAAATCGTATATCTTATAGGCTTCAATGCCTTTGCCGTCCACCAGTATGATGCCGTCGAAGTCCTCGGCTTTCGCCTTGCCGGTGTTCATGTCGACCTTGCAGACCTGTCCATGGCTGCCTATGCAGTCCTTGTTGCTGTAGCTGCTTATCGAATAGCCTATGTTCCACTTGTCGAGGAAAAGCCTTACTGTCGAAAGCGACTCGTCGCGGAATTCATGCGGGGTTATGAAAACCAGGAATTTCATAAGCTGCACCAACACTAACTTTCCATGTACGGGGCCAAAAAGTATGCAACTGACGCGTCGCCAATCTTGTAGTCTATCTTGACCGGCTCCTTGCTCTTGAGCGAGAGCATTATGTTCGAGTTGGACGGGCAGGCGCTGATCATGCGTTCCATGTAATCCAGATTGAACGTGGCGGAAGAGCTCTTCGTCACGGTCATCTTCTTTATCACATCCGCATTGTTCATGTGCTCCTCTTCAAGCTCTCCGGCATCGCCCTTCGCCATCACGACGAAAGATTCCTTGTCGGCCTTGAACCCTATGTAAGTCGACAGCAGGCTTGCATCCTTCAATATCTCTTTTAGCGAGTCGGACTTGACCTCGACCGAAGAGTCGAACTCTATCTTCGGCTCCTTGTCGGCGTCCTTCTTGATCTCGATCATCGGCAGTTTGTACCTTCTTCTGCTGTTCTGGCCGACGAACTCCATAGCGAACTTGTTGTCGTGGTCCTTCATGACGAGCTGCTCGTTCGCCCTTGAGCTTGCGAGTATCTTGCTGAGGTTCGCGATGTTCAATCCAACCGTGGCCGGCTTGTCAACCTCGTATTTCGAGAATGCCTTGTTGGGCATGAA
>CAIOIN010000058.1 GCA_903858385.1 uncultured Microcaldota archaeon
CCGTCCCAAACCCCCAATACGTACACGTTACCACAAAACAAGCAATATCAAGCCATGAAGTTTTCCAACGAGTTCAATCTGTTCTCTATCGCCTTCTTCGCCGCGGCGATGAATTCCGCAGCATTGACCGCACGTTTCTGCTTGCCGCTGAGCTCCCTTATCGTCAACGTCTTTGATTCATCCTCTTTCTTGCCCAGTATCAGCATCAACGGAATCTTCTGAAGTTGTGCTTCCCTGACCTTGTACTCAAGCGTCTTGTCAGAGATGTCGAGAGATGATCTTATCTTGTTCTTCTTCAACTCGCTGTGTACGCTCTCCGCATAGGCGTTCGATTGTTCCGATATGGATATGACCCTCACCTGCACAGGAGCTAGCCACAGCGGGAACTTGCCCTGGTAATGTTCTACCAGTACGGCGATGAACCTCTCCAAAGAACCCAGGACTGCTCTGTGCAGTATCACCGGAGTTGCCTGCTTGCCCTCCTCATCGGCATACTCCAAATTGAATTTTATGGGCATCTGATAATCCGCCTGTATCGTTGCGCATTGCCAGGCTCTCCCTATCGAATCATAAACATCAAAATCTATTTTGGGTGCATAGAACGATCCTTCCTTGTCCTTTATCTCGTACTTCATCTTGTTCTTCTCCAATGCCGCTTTGAGTCTGTTCGTAGCCATCTCCCAGGTCTTCTCGTCTCCCGCATGGTCATCCGGCATGGTGGAGAGCTTTGCCTTGAATTCCATGCCAAATACGGCATACACCTCCTTTATCATCTTCAGCATCTTCGTTATCTCCTCTTCAACCTGGTCTTCCCTTAGGAATATGTGCCCATCGTCCTGCGTGAGCTCCTTAACCCTGAACAAGCCGGTCACCGCACCGCTGAGTTCGCTCCTGTAAATCTTATCAAAAGTTGCCGTCCTGAACGGGAGTTCCTTATAGCTCCACCTCCTGGATTTGTATATGAGTATCGTGGACGGGCAGTTCATCGGCTTCAAACCCACCCTGCCGAAGCTCGAATCGAAAACAAACATGTCGTCGGAATAGTGCTGGTTGTGGCCGCTGACATGCCACAAAGCCATATTAGCGATTGCCGGGGTGCTGATCTCGTCGTAGTCGTATTCCTCCTCTTTCTCTCTTATGAATCTGACGAGCTCCCTGTACAGCAGCCAACCCTTGCCGTGCCAATAGACCATGGCGGGTGAGACCTCCTGGAAACTGTAAAGGTCGAGTTTCTCTCCGATGGTCCTGTGGTCCGCTTCTGGCAACCCCGACCAGTCGCTCTTCTTCACTATGGCCGTGTTTATCTCCACACTTGCTGCTGAGGCATGCTTCTCCGTTTTCTTGGCTTCTTTTCCGATTCCGTAGCTCCTTGACTGCTCGGCCATCGGATGGCCCTTGACCGATATGGTGAACTTCTTGTTCCAGCCGAACGGCGCCTTCTTCACTTCAAGATCCTTGGCTGCCGATTCGCTGATGTAAGCTATGAGCTCCATTGCCTCCTTTGGCCCGGAGAGCTCGCTGCTCAGGTGCGCGAACGGGTATACGACGAGCTTCTTCCTCTTCAGCTGCGCCATGTACTTCTTCACATCCGCGACTGCCGCATCAGCTATTGTCTTGTCGTCACCCCTCTCGACGCTGACGAACATCACTACCGCATCATCGACAGAGACCTTCTTCTCGGCGCTCTCTTCGTACACCTTGGCTTCCGGCTTCACAAGCTCGTAGGTCATATTGTCGACATCGAATTGAAGCACTTTCACTACATCCCCAACAAAAATTATTCTTTTTCAGAAATCAATTGATAAGCGTAAAGAAGGTATAAAATACGTTTGTACG
>CAIOIN010000059.1 GCA_903858385.1 uncultured Microcaldota archaeon
GACATCCTCCTAAGGTGAAGGTCGTGGGTTCAAATCCCACTGGGCCCGTTTCATTATGATTTTCGGGGATAGAATGGCAAAAAACGCGAAGAAGAACGAGAAGGAACCGGTTTTCATAATAAGGCCTGCAATAAAGAATTACGGCCTCGACTACCTGCACATATCCCTTATAGTGCTTGTCATCATACTTGTAGGGCTTGCGCTCGCGCTATCCACCTTCAAGCAGGGGACCGTGCTGCAGAACTGCAGCTACGGCATAGTCAACGGAACGTGCGCAACCATCAAGTACAACAGCACCCAGGCGTTGTCATCTGCTGAGCGCATACTCGCTTCGTACGCGCAGATAAACACCACACTGGCGCTGCTCCCCTATTATTCGATCATCAACCAGTCAAGCGTCTCTTATCTTCAGAACCAGAGCGAATGGCTCGTGATGATACCCTACATCAACCCATTGGCGGGCAACGAGATATCGGACATGACGATGATGCTGAGCGGCAACGACCTTTCGCTTAAAAGCTCGTCTTTGGAGACGATAAAGCCCGTTAGCATCACCAACAACAGCGTCTCCGGGCTTGGTGCTGTGGATCTTTACGGCAAGGCGCTGTGCACCTTGACAAAGCCCGTGCCGGTCTACCTGATAACGGATCCGTATGCACCGGGGGCGATATCCAGCTTGTACACCGCGGTTAACGCGGGCAAGCAGTTCTCCGGTTCCGTGAACATCAGTTACGACTTCATATTCAGCGATTATGCGGTGAGGTTTTACAACGGCTCTGGCGTCGAGAGGACGCAAGCCCTTGGCAGGTATCTGATGTGCGCATCCAGACAGCCAGACCGCCTCGTGCCCTTCCTGTCGAATCTCAGCATAGTGTACCTCGGCTCTCCGGTTAGCAATTACACGCTTACTCAGGTAGAAGATGGCTCGGGCATGAACCTGAGCAGATTCAACGCCTGCCTCGGCAACGCGACGACCTCGCTGGACAACCAGGCGAGCCTGGCGCGCCTCTACGGCGTGACTTCGACTCCGGAGTTCATAGTCGACTGCAAGTACGCGTCGATACCGCAGACGATAGATTACGCGATAAACTACACGCTGAGATCCTTGAGCTGATCGAAGATTAGATGTATATAATAGTCGGTATAGATCCGGGCAAGACCTCCGCGATAGCGGCCATAGATCTCAATGGGAAGCTGTTGCACAGCGCGCATAAGACCTTCGCCGGTGCTGATTGGCTCACGAACGAGATAAGGTCGGTCGGCATTCCTGTGATAATAGCTGGTGACAACCCCGAAGTGAGTCCTATGGTGAGGAAGATAAATGCCTCATTCAACGCAAGGCTCTTCTCGCCCAACAGGGAGCTGCCGGTCGAGGAGAAGAGGCTGATCGCAAAGGGCTCCGACATCAAGGACCCGCACGAGCGCGATGCCTATGCTGCTGCCGTGAAGGCTTATCGCAACTACACGAACAAGTTCAAGCAGGCGGAGCACATAGCGAACGTGATAGACTTCAAGGACGTAGACATGATAAAGGCGAAGGTCGTCAGCAGGTACTCCATAAGCGAGGCCATCGAGAACAGGAAGGCAAACAGGAGGTAGACTGACCCGTATGCCGCTTCACAGCCTAATCCATGAAAACCTTTTTATTGTGATGTGCGGCAGTATTGCTGATAATTGGGTGTCTATGTGGGATTGTTTGGAATCGGAGATGGGAAGATGGAACTGCAGCTCAAGAGCCAGGATGTGGCTTCCGGGGGCACGTTGGAAGGCACCGCAACGCTCACCTTGAACAAGGACGTCAAGGGCAAAGGCGTGGTTGCGATCCTGTATGCGGAGAGAACGGACTACGAACGCACCGCAAAAGGTGGCACCATGGAGAAGAAGGTCAGAATCTATTCCATGACCAAGGATC
>CAIOIN010000060.1 GCA_903858385.1 uncultured Microcaldota archaeon
GCCTGATAAGGAAACTCGCTGACAAAGGGCTTCCGATATACGTATTCAACGACGGAGACGCATGGGGCTGGTACATCTACTGGACAATAAAGACCGGCAGCATGAACCTGGCGTACATGGGCAACTCTATAGCCACGCCGGAGGCGAAGTTCATCGGCGTCACCATGTCTGACGTGGAACATTACGATTTCCTGAAGAGCATGACCATGAGGGCGACGGAAGTCGACCTCAAGCGGGCGCAGGAGATGCTCGGCTATTCGTGGATAAACAGGCACAAGGAGTGGGTGGTGGAACTGAAGAAGGTCCTCACCACGAAGCAGAAACTCGAGCAGGATACGCTGCAAGGCCCAAGGCTCACGTTCGTCGACGACTACATAAAGGAGAAGATAAAGAACAAGGACTTCCTGCCGTGATTGTTATCTGTTCTCGTTCAGGAAGCTAGCGATCTGCTCTTTCGTCGGCATGGGTTGCTTTATCAACGGCCCTTTTTTCAGCGTTATGTCCATGGATTCATAGGTCGGCCTCTCCTCCTCGTAGAACACACCTATCGGCAGCCTCTTGTAATCCGATTCCTCGGGCTCTAACGCCTTCACCAATGCCGCATGCTTGTCCTTCGGGTCGTAGCCTGTGCCTTCGAGCTTGTACACGCCGTTCTTGAACCAGTCGTAGGTGTTCAGGTAATTGAATGTGACGCACGGGCTGTAGACGTCTATAAGTGCGAATCCCTTGTGGGATATCCCTCTCTTTATCAACTCTGCCAGATGTGCAGGGTCGCCAGAGAAGCCCCTTGCAACGTAGGTCGCGCCTGCGCTTATCGCCAATGCGATTGGGTTGAGAGGATTCTCTATGTCACCGAATGGCGTGGACTTGGTCTTGTAACCGATCAGCCCTGTCGGAGAGGTCTGGCCGGTAGTCAGCCCGTAAGTCTGGTTGTCCGATATCACATAAGTCATGTCGATGTTCCTCCTCGCAACATGTATCAGGTGCGCGGATCCTATGCCATAACCGTCTCCATCGCCGCCTATGCCCAACACCGTCAGATCGTTATTCGCGAGCTTTGCGCCCATCGCCACCGGAAGAAGACGCCCATGAAGGCTGTGTATGCCGTAACAGCTGAAAGCCTGGACCATTGTAGAACTGCAGCCTATCCCTGCAACAACCATCGTGTTGTCCTTGTCGAGCTTCAGATCCGTGAAGGCCTTCGTGAGCGCAGCGAATATCCCGAAATTGCCGCAGCCTGGGCAGAAATCCGGTCTTATTCCACTAGAGTAATTTTCCACCATAAACTCACTGACTACCTGCAATCTTAGCGGCCTTATCTACGATCTCGCCGCACGTGATGTTCTCGCCGTCGTACCGCAATATCGTGTCCTTTATCTCTACTCCCATTTCCATCCGTATCACCTTGGCCAGCTGTGCAGTGTAGTTGCATTCGACATCGATTAGGTGCTTTCCGCTCAGCATGCGTTTCGTCCTGTCAGAATCCAAAGGCAAAATGTAACTGAACGATATAAGCCCAAAGTCAAGTCCCTTCCTATTTAGTGCGGCCATAGCCTCTCTTGCTACTGATGTGGTCGAGCCGAAGGCAACCAGGAAATGCTTTGCGTTTTCATTCTCGATGTTCGGCGCAAACACTTTCTCCTGTTTAAGCATCGTATCCATCTTCCTCATGCGCTTTTCCTGCATCTTCTTCCTCATCTCGACATGCGCGTCCAATCCGGAAAGCACGTCACTGACGAGCTCGCCGTACTCATTGTGCTCGTAGCTGGGGGCAACGAACGAGAAACCCTTCATCCCAGGGACGGAGCGCGGGGATATACCATCATTTGTTAACTCATACCTCTTGAATCTACCAGACGTGGCAGACGCATCAGCCATCTTTCCCCTGTCTATCCTTATGGAATCAACATCAAAATTCACGACGCTCTCCACTCGTTCGGAGATGAATGCATCCACCAAAATTATGACCGGGCACTGGTATCTGTCTGCAAGATTGAATGCATCCGCGGTAAGGCTGAAGCACTCCTCCATGCTTCTTGGCGCTACGACAATCCGCGGAAACTCGCCCTGCGAGGCGTGCATCACGAAAAGCAGGTCCCCCTGCTCTGTCTTCGAAGGCAATCCCGTGCTTGGTCCGGTCCTTTGTGATTCGACAACCACCAACGGCGTCTCGAGCATCCCTGCAAGGCCCAGCGCCTCGACCATCAGCGCGAATCCCCCGCCGCTAGAGCCGCACATCGCCCTAACTCCAGCAGATGACGCGCCTATGGCTGAGTTTATGGCAGCTATCTCATCCTCAGTCTGCTTGTAAAGCACGCCCCTGTCCGCGTGCGCTGCGAACCACTGCAGTATGCCGCTTGCCGGCGTCATCGGATATGCGGCATAATACTTGCAGCCTGCCGCATAAGCGCCTAGCGACACCGCTGTGTTGCCGTCGAGCAGGTATCTCGGTTTTCCATCGCCTTTTATGCTATAAACATTCTCGACTCCCTTGTAGCTGTAGCCATCAGTCGCCACTTTTATATTCTTGTTGACGACATCAATGCCTTTGCGCAGGAACATCTTGTTTATCACGGCGTCGAACAGGCTGATATCAATGCCCACGACCTTCAGCACGGCCCCGATAGAGACCATGTTCCTCATTATCGAATCTCCGCCAGCAGCCAGCACTATCTCGAGGAATGGTATGCCTACGAGCTTGTAAGAGCGGCCCTCAAGCTCCGTGACGTTGCACTTGGCAGAATCGTAAATCACGATCGCTTTGTCCGAGAGATGGCTCTTCTGGTTGACTATCGAATCCTGATTCAGTGCAACTAGCACATCTATGCTATCCCCCGCGCTGTAGAGCTTCTCGTCCCCGATCCTTATCTGGTACCAGACATGGCCGCCGCGTATGACTGATTGATAGCCACGGTTGCCGAATACCTCCATTCCACTAAGCGCGGCGATCTTCCCTAGCAACGCTCCGGTCGACTCGACTCCGTCTCCGTTCGCGCCCGCGATTCTTATGCTAACGTTCGCCATGCAAAACACAAATCAAAATCCACGAAATGAATGTCGTACCTTCCTTCAGGTGCGTCATACAACAACAAATATCTTACGTAATGGCTTAATAACCTGTTCTCCGCAGGAGCGGAATCGCATACACTTTCTGCGCCATTTTCATCGAAGATGACGATAATAACAAATAAATCAAACATGGCTTCGTCAATTGTCATACATCACAACAAGGTATAATAGTGGGGATACGCTATAATTAATTACAGAAGGCAGCGAGCCGTGTATTCATGGAAACAAATGGCACAAGGCGCACAAAAGCAAGAGCACCGGGAGTGGTGAAGCTTTTCGGCGAACATGCGGTCGTTTACGGCAGGTTGGCCATAGCAGCAGCGATATCACTGTTTGCTTCTGCGCAGATTGAGGACGGAGAAAACAGCAATCTGACTATAGAATTGCCAAACTTCGGAGTAAAGTACGAATTCTCGAAAGAAAGGCTTGATGTGTTGCATGCGAGCTACAAGAACCGCACCGACATAAAAGATTACATCTCAAAAAACAGCGACATCAAGCCGGAAGTACTGCCCTATGCGACCATAGCATCCAAGGCAATCGGCGAATACAACGCAAATCTTATCGGGAAGAAGGTCATTCTTAGTTCTGAGATAATTGCACAAAGAGGTCTTGCCAGCAGCGGATCATGCTGCACCGCGTTTGCGGTTGCCATACTGCGCTCAAGCGGGATAAAGCTCAGCGATGACGAAGCAATAGAACTGGCAAGGGAGGGAGAAAAGATAGTGCACAAGAACGAGGGAGCCGGCAAGATAGACGTGCCTGCATCATACTATGGAGGCTACAGCAGCTACAGCGGCTCTTCCGGAGCCAAAAAAGAGGACGTTTCAACCGATCTCAGCCTTCTACTGATTGATACCGGGCCGAAGATAAGCACCGCAGAAACTGTCGGCAAGGTTGCGGAAAGGTTCAAGAGCAACAAGGAGGGCACAGAAGCCATTTTTGATAGGATAAACTCGTGTGCCATGGGTGGGATAGGCGCACTGAAGGCAGGGAACATAAACAAGGTCGGAAGCCACATGACCGAGATTCATAAGCTTTTGGCCGAACTTGGCGTTTCTACAGACGGATTGGACAGGGCAGTCAGCACCGCAATCGCGGCTGGCGCATACGGCGCCAAACTCAGTGGCGGTGGTGGAGGCGGACTTGCAGTCGCAATAGCTCCAAAAGAAAAGCTTGAATACCTCGTGAACAGCATAGCCTCAGCTGGCTTCACTGCTTCTGTGACCCAGATCTCACAACTGGGTGCAAAGGAGCTGTACGAAGCGGGCAACATCTCCTAAAACACGACGTCAAATAAGGACTTCGTCAATCGCCATACCTCGAAACAGGGCATATATATCTCACATTTAAACCCAATACCGTGTTAACATGGCAGAAAAAAACAGCTCTGGCATTTCAGGATTCCACAAGCTTAGTGTTACCGAGCGCGTTGATTATATCTCAGAGAAGCATGGCATGACTTCTGAAGAGACGGCCATGTTGAGGACCGGAGGCGGCTTGAGCATGAGTCAAGCGGACAAGATGACCGAAAACGTATTCACAACGATAAACCTGCCTGTCGGCGTGGTGCCCAAATTCTCCGTAAATGGAAAGGAGCACGACGTCCCAATGGCATTGGAAGAGCCCTCGGTGATTGCGGCGGTTTGCAAAATCAGAAACATCGCCAATATCCACGGCGGGTTCAAGGCAAGCACAACCGGCTCCATAATGGAAGGGCATGTCCAGATAACCGATATTCCAGACCTGAACAAGGCAATAAGCAGCATATTGGACCACAAGGATGAATTGCTTTCCATTGCAAACTCAAAAGATCCCAAACTGGTTTCGGTAGGTGGTGGCGCTAAAAACATAGGCATCGACGTAATAAAAACGCCCACTCAGGAAATGCTTGCAGTGCGTTTCCTGGTCGATTGCAAGGACGCTATGGGCGCCAATGCGGTCAACGGAATGGCTGAAACAATCGCTCCAAAGCTCAAGGAACTTACTGGCGGAAAATGCGGGGTGCGCATACTTTCAAATCTTGCAACAGGGCGGCTAGCTAGAGCATCCGCAACATTCGACAAGGACGCTCTTGGTGGCAAAGAGGTAGTGAAGGGTATAATCAACGCATACGAATTCGCAGATTCGTATATACAGCGGGGTGCCACCCACAACAAGGGAATAATGAACGGGATAGATGCGGTAGCAATCGCATTGATGCAGGACTGGAGGGCGCTTGAAGCCGGGGCGCATTCATATGCTGCATTCGGGCGCAGATACGGTTCATTGACAAAGTATTCCATTGATATGGATGGGAACCTTGTGGGCAGCATAGAGATGCCCATGGCAGTAGGCACCGTCGGCGGTTCGATGAACGCACACCCCATGTCAAAGTTGCTTTACAAAATGATTGATGTGAACGGTGCATCAGAGCTCGCAGAAGTCATAGCTGCGGTGGGCCTAGCGCAGAACCTGGGGGCGTTGAGGGCGCTCGTAGACGAAGGCATCTCCAAAGGGCACATGATACTGCATGAGAGAAAGGCAGAAATAAACAATGTGCTAAGAAAGAATGAAAATACTGCATAGTACATTCATTCAAAGGCAATTACATGGCATTGAACGAGATAATTACCGTATCAACCAGGCCCAATCTAGCACTTGTGAAATACTGGGGGAAAAGGAGGCTGGGCGAAGACTGCCAAGATCCAGCGCTGAATCTTCCACAGAACTCATCGTTCAGCATAACCCTTGATTCTGGGGATATGCTGCTCACAAAGACAAGTGTTGTATTCTCCGAACGGTTTACTGAAGACAACTTTTATCTTGATGGAAAGAAGCAGGACATGAGCGATCCCGAACTCCAAGAAAGGTTCATTGCGATAAACAAGCTGAGGGACATCGCAAAGACCAAAGCAAAGGTCCTTGTAGTATCAAACAACTCCTTCCCAACTGCAAGCGGTTTTGCCTCAAGTGCTTCGGGGCTGGCAGCATTGACCTATGCCTCGGCAAAAGCCCTAGGCATCAGTCCAAGTTTTGGTAAACTGTCCGAAATAACTAGGATAGGTAGCGGCAGCGCCTGCAGGAGCCTTCTAGGCGGTTTCGTGGAATGGAGCCGCGGCACCCTTCCAAACGGAAGCGATTCCATCGCTAAGCAGATACTTGATGAAAATTACTGGCCGGAACTCACTGCCGTGATAGGCATAACCTCGCGCGAGAAGAAAAAGGTGTCAAGCAGAGCCGGAATGAAGCAGACCGTTGCGACAAGCGAACTCTACAAGCAGTGGCCCAGTACCGCCGAAAAGCACGTAAAGAAGATAGAGGAAGCTGCAAAGAAGAGGGATTTCAACTCAATGGCAGAAATAATCATGTCAAGCGCGATGATGATGCATGCCACCATGCTGGACACAAGACCGCCGATAATATATTTGAACAACACTTCTCGTGACATAATATACGCCATCGAAGATCTGAATGCATCAGAAAAAAGGACAATGGCGGCATAC
>CAIOIN010000061.1 GCA_903858385.1 uncultured Microcaldota archaeon
ATATCCTTCCCGAAGGCAAAGACGGAGAAGGTTAAGGGCCTGCCTACGGTCTCGTTGATATACACCGGCGGCACGATAGGCAGCAAGGTGGATTACAAGACAGGCGGGGTCTACATGCTCACGAAGCCGGAAGAACTGCTCTATGAAGTGCCAGAGCTTTCCGGGATAGCGAGCATCGATGTCAAACAGCTATTCGGGATTGCGAGCGAGGATATGTCCTACATCGAATGGCAGAGCATGGCAAAGGAGGTCGCAAAATCGCTTAACGAGGGCGCAAGAGGGGCGGTCGTGACGATGGGCACGGACACGATGCATTATGCGTCCGCTGCTTTGAGCTTCATGCTCAACAACCTCAATGCCCCGGTGGCAGTCACAGGCGCGCAACGAAGCAGCGACCGAGGTTCCAGCGACGCTTTCTTCAATTTGATATGTTCTGCGCAGATCGCAGCAAAATCAGACATAGCGGAAGTAGGCATATGCATGCATGCCGACAGCTCGGATGACAGCTGCGCTTTCATCAGGGGCACGCATGTGAGGAAGATGCACACCTCGAGAAGAGACGCGTTCAGGCCGATAAACGACAGGCCGCTGGCGCGAGTCGGAAGGAATCTTGAGATAGCTTACGGGAGCGATTACAAGAAGATTGAAAAGACCGAAGGAAAGGTGACTGCAGAGACGAAATTCGAGAAGAAGGTTGCGCTCGTGAAGAGCTACCCGAATTCGGATCCCAGCGTGATAGATTTCTATGCCGATAAAGGTTACAAGGGAATAATAATGGAGGGCACGGGCCTTGGGCACCTTCCTGTTTCGACCATACACGACGAATTCCAGTGGATGCCCAGCGTGAAAAGAGCAGTAGAGAAGGGCATCGTGATGGGGATGACATCGCAATGCCTTTACGGCAGGGTCAATTCTAACGTTTACAGGAACCTGCGCCTTATCGGCGAAGCGGGAGTGGTTTACTGCGAGGACATGACTCCAGAAACCGCGCTAGTGAAGCTCGGCTGGCTGCTGGGCAATCACAAGACGGAAGAGGCGAAGGGGTTGCTGAACCAGAACATAAAAGGGGAGATAAAGAGCAGAACGCTGTACGACGAATTCTTGATATGACGGATTGGCATGGATTCCGCCTGACCGCTCTTGGTTAGGTTATCGACAACTGTTGTTAGAATCAGGATGGTGGGTGTTGTAAAGGGAGGGTGCAAGGAAGAAGATCTTGGTAGATCATTTTTCTTCCCGCGCTGTTTTGATGCATGGGTGGATGGGATAAGATAGCTATCAAAAAGCTAAGGGTTAAACGTTCTTGATCTAAATGCACCACGCCCTTTACTTTATTATTGGGGTTCTAGTTGTATATATAACTAGTTTAGGTTTCTTGACTTCATAGGGGGCGTGAGAATGAGGATTGGCATGCGGAGACCATAATGTGGCTATTTAATTATGTTGTATAGACGTATAATAAATACAAATATGCACTTTTTATAGTTGTATGCAAGAGAGGATGTCAGGCGATGCGTGCGGCGCTCAGGAGGGCTTTGCAACGAGGGTATCCCGAAAAGCCTTAAATACTCTTTCGCACCAACCACTCTGTTTATGCTTCTCAGGGATTGAAGATGGACGATTACTACAAGAGCATAGGGTTCATGTGCGGGCTCGAGATCCACCAGCGGCTTGCGACGAAGGAGAAGCTATTTTGCGCGTGCCCGGCGCTCGTTTCAGAAGACCATAAACCAGTAGCCAGCGTGGTGCGCTACCAGAGGGCAGTTGCAGGAGAGCTTGGAGCGGTTGATGCAACCGCGAAGTTCGAGGAGATAAGGAGTAGGAGCTTCAAGTACAACGTCTTCAACGACGACACCTGCCTTGTAGAGCTGGACGAGGAGCCGCCGCACAGCATAAACATAGAGGCACTTGAGATCGCGCTGTCCATCGCATCTGCGCTGAAGATGAGGATAGTCGATGAGATACAGCCCATGAGGAAGGGAGTCATAGACGGCAGTGACCCTAGCGCGTTCCAAAGGACCGCGATGGTGGCGCTGAACGGCAAAATGGAATTGAACGGCATAAAGGTCAGCATTCCCTCGATGTTCCTCGAAGAGGAATCATGCGGCATAATCAAGAGTGATGAAGAGAGTGTAGTCTACGGCATAGACCGGCTCGGAATACCGTTGATAGAGGTCGACACGGATCCGTACATACCGAATCCGACAGTGGCAAGGGACCTCGCACTGTACATAGGCATGCTGCTGCGGCTGACCGGCAGGATGCAGCGCGGCATCGGTTCGATAAGGCAGGATGTGAACGTATCGATAAGAGGAGGAGCGCGAGTTGAGATAAAGGGCGCCCAGGAGGTGAACCTCATCGACAGATTCCTCGAGGTCGAAATCAAGAGGCAGCAGAAACTGCTGGAGATAATGGGAAAACTCCTGAAAGTTGGTGCAAAGGTTGAAGCCGCCAAGGATGTGACTAAACTCTTCATCAAGACCAAGGTCGGGGTGATAAAGAGGCAGAAAGAACTGTGCGTAATGGCCTTCGCGCTAAGAGGCTACAAAGGCATGCTCGGCACCGAGATAGCGCCGAACAGGAGGCTTGGCACGGAGATAAGCGACTACGCCAAGAAAGCTGGGGTCAACGGCATCATACACAGCGATGAAAAGCTTGAAGGTTACGGCTTCGAAGCCGAGGAGTTGGAGGCACTGAAAAAAGAGCTGAAGATAGGACCGGAAGACGCTTTCGTGCTCGTGGCCGGCAGCACCAGGAACGCGAAGGAGGCCATAAAGCTCGCAGTGCTGCGATCATCTTATGCTTTGGAGGGAGTCCCGAAGGAAGTGCGCGTGGTCAATGACAGCGTGCTCTGCACTACGGCCTTCCTGAGGCCGTTGCCCTCGGGTTCCAGGATGTACCCTGAGACAGACGCAAGGCCCATACGGATCAACAGGAGCATGATAGAAGAAGCGGCGCGGAACGCGCCAGACATGGACAAGGAAAAGGAATATGTAGGATCCTTGGTAAAGAACAGGGCCATAGCGGAGCAGCTGATAAGGTCGCCGCGGCTGCAGACCTTCAAGATGATAGTTGAGGTGACCAAGGCGGACCCTGGATTCGTCGCGAACACGATGCTGCAAAAGTTCACGGAATTGAGAAGGGAGGGCTTCGACGTAGATGGGATAAGCGAAAAGGGGCTGTTCGAGCTGTTCGGCGCCTACGAGAAGGAAAAGATAACCAAGCAGGCTGTCGAAGAGGTGATAAAGGCGCTGGCAAAGAGCGGAACGCCCGTAGACGGCATAATAGCCGAGCTCTCTCTCGAAAGAATACGGGGTAAGGAGCTCAAGGCG